>NZ_LVIA01000001.1:0-45580 GCF_001596805.1 Halomonas sp. KX33721
AGGGTCAGCAGTTGTTGGAAGGGCTTGTCGCGGCGGAAGTTCTCGACAGCGTCATAGTCGCTCATGCCCAGACACAGCAGGCCCAGGTAGCTCTTGATCACGTCACTGGTGCGCATGCCCAGCGTGGTGGGGAAGCGGCTGTCGATGCTGTCGACGCCAGCGATCTCGAAGCATTGCCCGATGATGGACAGCCCGGCGTGGCTGGTGAGGGTGCGGCAACTGGCGCGGAACTTTATGTTGGGCATGGCACTGTCTGGGTGAATGGCGATAATGGCTATATTGCCATGCAGGTCAGTGGGTTAGAAGTGCTTCCGGGGGCCGGTCTCACGGATTCAGGAGAAACATATTGCGGCGTTCATCAAGCATTTCAATATTTTCTTTACTTAACCAAGATATATCAAGCGTTTGGTTAAAAAGATCGTTATTAGGAAGAAGTTGTTGAATAATAAATAACGCCAGTGTGCGTGATTTTTCTATGATTTCTTGATTAGTTTTCGAATCTTTAAAAGCGTCTAAAAAGAAAACAGCACCATCTTTATCATAAGGGTTTTCTGTACTGAAAAATATGGTTTTATATTTTATTGCGACACTATATTCTTTTTCAGTAATGCAGTTAAGACTGGCGGCAAGATATTTGATGATTTTTTCAATAGCAGAGTTTTTAATTTTATTTACATCAAATTCACAATAGTTTTCATATACACTTTCGATGGCGCTAGCATTGGGAGCGAGGATAATCACCTGGTTTTCTTTTAATTTTGACACGGTAAATTCACCAAGTTTAACTATATGTATATACAGATAAAACTAGCAGCTGTGTCATGTTTTCAATGGGTTAAATAACCGTGTTTTTTGATGCTATTTCGCTAATTTAGCTTCATGGGTGTCATTTGTGACTGTTGCACTCTGCTCAAGAAGGAAGGGGGAGAGTCACTATAGATCTCGGTCTACTTGAAGGCTTCGTCACCACGCGGCGGTGAGAGAAGTTGCGAAAGCAAGAGAGCGTCACCAGCGTCGTCATGGCATTTGTGCTTGCCAACCCGTATCGCTCCGATTAGCTGTAGTCCTCAACCGTGTCCTCGTGATCGCCCCACTAGTGAGCCAGAGCGTTAATTGCATCACAAAGACAGACAATGACACCGCTAGAGCCATTGCCAAAGTTGATGTGCCAAGCCATTTAAAACAAGCCACCCCAACAGCAGCAGAGAGTACACTTCCAAATAATACGTGACTGGGCTGTGCGAAGGGGCTGTCAGGAGCTGAATAAATCAGCACTGAAGTGGCTCCGAAAGATCCTACAATGAGCAACTGGTGTTCTCGTTTGTCCCACGCTGGCCTGAACAGTAAGGATCACAGAAATACACGGAGGCGCTAACCGCTTTTGCGACCGTCTCGTGGTCTGCAAACTCCGAGCCATTGTCTAGCGTGATCGTCTTCACCGCGCCCCGACGAGGCTTAAGTAAACGGACCATGGCTCTCTGCGTTAGTTCTGCCGTTACCTTTGGCAGACGTGCCGCCAACAAGTAGCCACTTCGTCGCTCTACCAACGTCACTATCCCCGCTTGCTTGTGCCCATAAAGCACCGTGTCGCCTTCCCAGTGACCGATGGTGAGGCGTTTTTCGATAGCAGGTGGCCGATGCTCTATCCCCACACGCTTAGGAATCTTGCCTAGTCCTGCACTTTTGGCATGGGCACGATGTTTACAGCGACGCTTGGGCTGGCGGAGGTGTCGCCACAAATCGCCACCCTTGGCCTTATCGTCCCAGATCAGCGAATAAACCCATTGATGACTAACTCCTATCCCCGTCAACGGCGCCATAAAACCGCTAATCTGCTCTGGACTCCACTCTTCTCTAAGCCTGTCAGCTACGGCATTGATCAGGCTAGGGAGTTGCTTTGTCCACTTCCAGGCGGAGCGGCGTCTCTGATCGCTGTAACGCTGCGCTTGTGCGGGTTCATATCCCTGGCACCCGAATTACGTCTCAGCTCACGGCTCACGGTACTGCTGTGAATGCCAAGCTGTTGAGCAATCTGACGTTGGCTCAATCCTACATCCCTATGGGCAAAAATTTGATATCGTTGTGCCTGGGTCAGTTGTCGGTATCCCATACTCTGCTTCACTTTGGTCGGTAAGGCGGAGAGGGTACCGCTGCTGGCCCTCCTGCCTCTACCGTATGATCCAAAGTGCTGCAGTTATTCTATGAATTCAGGTTACATGGAGCCTTCAAGCTTCCAATGCATCAACCTTATCAGTTTCGGTGGCAAGGTAAGCTTCCAGAGAGTCATCCATGGCATACAACCAGGGGGTGTGATGAGTGGGAGCCATGGTGCCTGTCATCAACGAACGGTAGGAGTGGTCACGGAAAGCCATGATGTTTTCGTGTTTGTGATGCTCCCATTCCAGAAAAGTTTTGTTGACGCCGTCAATATCGAAACTGGGATAGTCGGTTTTGTCGATGAGTGCCTTAACGTAATCACCCTGAAAAACAATCATATCTTCATCGCTTTCGAGGGTTTTTTCTCGTGCTCGCCAAGAGGCACTGTCGTCGCGCATTTCATTCTGGCTCGGCAGAGGGATACGTCCCAAGATAACATCACGTACGAACCAAGCTTGGGCATCAAACATATTGAAAGTGTAAAACTGATCCTGCATGCCCAGATAGAAAAGCTTGGGATTGTGCTCCCAAACGACGCCTTTATAAAGAGTCAGCGGCCACAGGCGGTTGCTAGTCTTTAGGCGTAGTGGCTCGTCAAGGAAGGGAAAGTGATGGAGGTAGCCAGTACACAGGATGATGGCATCAATGTGCTTAGATGAGCCATCCGCAAAATAGGCCATATCGCGATCTACTCGCTTTAGCTGGGGCTTCTCTTGCCAGTTATCGGGCCAGTTGAAGCCCATCGGCCGAGTTCGATAGCTATTGGTGATGCTCCTTGCGCCGTACTTGTAGCACTGTGAGCCAATATCTTCCGCGGAATAGCTACTGCCGACCAACAGAATGTCCTTGTCTTTGAATTCCAGCGCGTCACGAAAGTCATGAGCATGTAGTATGCGTCCGTTAAAATGCTCAAAGCCTTCAAACTCAGGTACGTTGGGGGTGGAGAAATGTCCAGAGGCAACGATGACATGATCAAATTGCTCGTTGCTGATGGTGCCCGTGGTGTGGTCGTGGGCGATGACAGTAAATGTCTCGCTAGCTTCTTCGTAGCTGATTTGGCGTACCGGGCAATTGAAGCGGATGAATTTGCGTACTCCGGCTTTTTCGACGCGGCCTTTGATGTAATCCCAGAGCACAGCACGTGGCGGATAGGAGGCAATCGGACGACCAAAATGCTCTTCAAAGGAGTAATCGGCGAATTCCAGACACTCCTTCGGTCCGTTCGACCACAGATAGCGGTACATGCTGCCATGAACTGGTTCACCGTTTTCGTCGAGTCCGGTACGCCACGTATAATTCCACAGCCCGCCCCAATCGCCTTGCTTCTCGAAGCAGACCAGCTCTGGGGTTTCACTTCCCTTATCATGTGCCGACTGAAAGGCTCGAAGTTGTGCTAGGCCACTTGGGCCGGCGCCGATGATCGCAATACGCTTTTTCATAGCTAGTTTCCTGTAAGTGTCCTAAATGCAGAGAAGTAGTCGTAATGGGCGCGAAAAAATCTTCGCTCACACACTACCAACCTAGAGGATTGATACAGGCAAAAAAATTACTCTGAAAGGGTAGGCCAAAAGGGTTATTCCTTAACATGCCGCGTCGCTGATGTCGGTTTCAAAGGCGATGATGACCCCTTCGACGCCGAGAGCGGCAGCGTTTTGCGAGTACACGCCATGGCCTTTTTCGCTAACGCGACGTAGCCGGCCATCGGCGCATTGGATACGGTAAGCCAGTTCGAAGCTGCGATGCTCGCGCAGGGCATCTTGAACCTGTTCCCAGACCTGGTCGGCGTCCTGTGAGTGGATCATCTCCCCATAGCTGATCAGGGAGTGGTTGAGTAGCGCCTCGGCGGGGTAGCCGGTCAACTCGTGACAGCCGTCACTGACGTACTCCATTGTCCAGTGGCGATTGTTGCGGGCTCGGTAAACCATCACTGGTAGGCCATTGACCAGTTGCGACAGGCTGCGATGGTTGGCTGAGTGAATCTGGTCACGATGAACCTGGGGAGTAATATCGCAAAGGGAGAGACTGACAGGCCATACCGAGCCAATCTCTAGTGATTGAGCGCGCAATTCACACCAGCGTAGTCCATGATCGGCCCCCATCACTCTCAACCATAACGGTTCTGGTCTTTCCTGGCGATTAATCTGGCGGCACAATTGTAGCCAGACGGCTCGGTCGGCGGGGTGAACGTAATCGAGCAGGTGCGGCATTTTTGCACCTTCCTTTTCGCCGATCAGGTGCTGCCAGCTACGGTTGGCGTAGACTATTGCGCTGCTGTCATTCACCACCATTACAGCTTCGTTAAGGCTATCCAGCAGGCGGCAGTAGGGCAGCGTGGCAGCATGGCGTTTTGACCTAAGAGCGAACGGCATCAGTAGGTCGATCATGGTGAATCATCATCAGGTAGCGGGTGAGTATGTACCCAGGCGGCCAGTTCGAGACGTGAGTGCACGTTGAGCTTGCGCAGTAGGTTTTTGACATAGACTTTGACGGTACTGTCGCTGATGCCCAACTTGCGGGCAATGAGCTTATTGCTAAGTCCTCTGGCGATCCACATCAGGGTATGACGTTCACGTTCAGTCAAACCATCCACCCAAGTAGGCGGAACTGATGTAGCATCATCGAGAAGGTTCATTCGGTCTGCACGTAGCCGTTGGGCTAGCATCATGACGACCTCGTCATTCAGCGCGATCTTGCCGGTTAGCAGCGCATCCAGACACTCAAGGATGATGTCCGGATCGGTATCTTTGAGCAGGTAGCCGTCGGCGCCAAGCTGAATGGCTTTAAGTAGATCATTGCTGTCGTCGGAAGCGGTCAACATAACCACCCAGATATCTTCATGCTCGGCCTTGATGCGTTCCAGTAGCGATAGGCCATCGGCGCCTGGCATCTGCAAATCGAGCAGCAATAGTTCGGGCTTCAAGTACTCAAGGTGAAGCAGAAGCTCCTCGGCGCTGCCGAAGGCATCCAGCACATCAAATCGTTGGCTTTCGTTGAGCAATTCCGCTACACCACGCCGAAACAAGGGATGGTCATCGACCACAATAACACGCGTAGGATTCATATCATCTCTCTAGCTACGATCAGTTCGACCCGCGTGCCGCCTCCGGATAGTGGCCCCACATTCAGGTGCCCGTCGATCCTTAAGGCACGCTCGCGCATGATGTCCAGCCCGAAACTAGCCTTGCTGTCATCTCCCTGGACGATACCCCAGCCATTGTCATCGACGCGCACCAGTAAGCCACCTTGGTTCTTGGGCAAAAGCTGGATACGCACGTGGGTGGCGTGGGCATGGCGCACACTGTTGCTGAGGGCTTCACGCACAATCAGCAGCACTTGAATAGCGACCCGCTTGGATAAATATCCGGACTGAGCCCGGTTGTCCAACTCGAACACTAGGCCTGATCGCTGTTCGAACTCCTTCACACTGCGTATTAATTCCAGATTCAGTGAACCATCTTCTAAGGTGACGCGGGCGCTGCTGATCAACTCGCGTGTTTGCCGATAGGTTCGCTGCGTCTGTAAGTGAATGTCAGCCGCCAGCGCATTTAGCTCTGGAGTTGGCTGTCGACAAGCCTTTTCTAGACGCGACGTACGCAGCCTTAGATAACCCAGCTCCTGAGCAATAGTGTCATGTAGCTCGGCGGCGTATTCGCGACGCTCTTTCTCTATGGCCTCTTCGCGTTGCCGCTGGTGCGCTAGACAAATCCGCAACCCGTCCGACAGCGCTCTCCGCAGCGGCTCTAAAGTTAAGGCCAGAGGCTCGTTTCCCCATCGGCCAGGCAGTAATAGCCAAGCCCCGGGAATATCACCTTGTGGCAACAAACGCCTTGCATATATGGGCTGGGGCCAGAAAGGGAGTTGTAGCCATTGCTCAGTCTTGTCGTCCTCGGCGAATAATGGATATTCCACAGCAGATGCCTGCTCCTGTGTGAGGGTAACACCGGGGGGCGTTATTATGGTCAGTTGCGCCTGGGATACTCTTAACGCAAGACATAAGCTTGGTCTGTCGGCGGCAGAATTTCCCGACTTAAGTTGGCCCTGCATCCAACCAAGAATCACTGATAAATCGATCGAAAGATGCTCGCATGCGGCGATGCGTAATGTCAGCTCGTTGAGAGCCTGACTGCTCATAAGTGGCTCAGGCTTCGACGCCTTATCAGGCTGGGCAACCCAACGTTCAATCCAACCACTAAGGCTGATGCCCATCCGCCGCCTCCCGCAATCGATGGCCGCGCCTGGTGCGCGATAGACCTACTACAAGCAGTTTTCATGCCAGTACAGGGTGGCTACTCCTTCGTGATTACCCCTCATGGCCGATTGTGCGCCTCTCTACTGGGAGTAAAGTATTTTTATCAAAAAGAAATTTATTATCGTATGACGGCCGTCAGATGTAGCCATGCACCATATAAGAAGCTAATGGTTACTGCGACGCACCTTAATGAGGCCAGCGTTGGATGAAACCAGAGCTGGGCGCATCGACATTACAACATGAGGTAACCCCATGGAAAGTCGATACATTCCTACTGAGCAGGCGCTGGCATTGCCCTGTCGGCGCTATCGTATCGCTGGCCAGTATGCCCTGCGCCTACAACTATTACCGGGCGAACGCTTGAGCGTAATGACGCAAGACGGTGAGCAAGGCTGTGATTTGCTGGCTCTCGATCAATGCAACCAGGCCGTGACCTCGACGCTGGGTATTGAGATGCAACCGTCGGCAGCGCTGACGCGAAGCCAGCTTGATCAAAGCAATCGTGCCGCCGAGCGCTTGAGCACTCAATTCGATAGTTGGCAGATTGACACCGACTTATTGGAGCAGGGGGGGCATGTGCCTGGTAGCTGGCTTCCTCTGGAGCTTAGTCGGCCTATGGATAGCGAACCGCTTACGCTTGTGATGGTAGCGCCCGGCAAGGATATGACGGTATCCGAGCAGTCGCCAGCGTCCGAGCTGAACGTGACTCACTGGCACCTTCCCAACCATCCACTAGAGCTGCCGGAGCCGCTGGCCGAGCCTATCAATGAGATTCATATTCCCCACAGCAGCGCGCGCACTTACCAGGTTAAGGCGGGCGAGTGGATCCAGATTATCGACGTGGCTGGGAAGCAAAGTTCTGATTTCATCGCTTTCGATAAAGCCGCCCTGGATCAGGGGGAAGAGCTGACGATGGATGCTGCGGCAACACGCACGCTAGCCGGTAGCGTGATGCCACAGCCCGGTCTATTTTCACGTTTCGCTGATCAGAGACTCCAGCCAATGCTGGAGGTGGTTCAGGATACGGTCGGACGTCATGACAGCTTTATGCTGGCCTGCACACCCAAATTTTACGAAGACAGTGGCTATTTTGGCCACATCAGTTGTACCGAGAACTTTAACCGCGAACTGGCAGCCTATAACGTTGCGCCGCGAGCAGGATGGCCGGCCATTAATTTTTTCTTCAATACCTATGTTGAGCCCTGCGGCACCCTATCGGCAGATGAGCCGTGGTCGCGTCCTGGTGACTATGTACTGTTGCGCGCCAAACGCGACCTGGTCTGCGCCTCATCCGCTTGCCCGGATGACATTGATCCAGCCAACGGATGGACGCCCACCGATATACATGTACGGATCTACTCAGCCGAGCATGAATTTCCACGCGCTATTGCTAACCGGATCACCCCAGAGGAATTGCCACGCATGACATTTCAAACCGCTTTTCATCGCCGGACATCAGCACTGACTAAGCGCTTCGTTGAGTATCGCGGCTACTGGTTACCCAGCGAGTTTGAAGGTTGGGGCCGTCGTGCCGAATACTTGGCTTGCCGTGAGCGTGTCGCGGTTATGGATTTGACGCCACTACGTAAGTTTGAAGTCGTTGGGCCGGACGCTGAACGCTTGATGCAATACGCTCTGACCCGCAACGTGCGACGCCTATCGGTGGGTGAAATCGCTTATTCAGCAGCTTGCCATGAAACCGGCGGCATGCTCGACGATGGCACGCTGTTTCGGATGGGCGAGCAAGCCTTTCGCTGGATATGTGGGGATGCTTATAGCGGTACTTGGTTGCGCGAGTTGGCGACCCGCCAGGGGTACCAAGTAAGCGTTCGGGAATCCACCCAACAACTTCATAATCTGGCCATCCAAGGGCCGCACAGCCGTGAGTTGCTTAGCCAGCTGGTGTGGAATGCTGAGACCCAGCCCAGCGTGGCACAGCTCGGTTGGTTCCACTTCATGATCGGACGGCTGGGTGGGGCGGACGGCGTGCCGCTCATGGTATCCAGAACCGGCTACACCGGAGAGCTTGGTTTTGAAGTCTGGTGCCATCCTGACCATGGCGAACGCCTCTGGGATGCGGTCTGGAAAGCTGGGCAACCCTATGGGCTGGCACCTCTTGGCTTAGATGCGCTAGATATGTTGCGCATCGAAGCGGGTCTGGTCTTCGCAGACCATGAATTTTGCCCGGAAACCAATCCTTTCGAGGCAGGTATCGGCTTCACCGTTCCAATGAAAACCAAAGAAGAGGATTTTGTGGGTCGCGAGGCCATGGCGCGGCAGGCTCCCGAAAGCCGTCACAAGCTGATGGGGCTGGTAATCGATAGTACGGAGCTGGTAAGTCATGGCGATCAAATCTTTCATGGGCGCTTCCCGGTTGGGGGGGTGACAAGTGCGACGCAGTCGCCATTGCTAAAACAATCGATTGCTCTTTGCCGTCTGGCGCCAGATTTTGCCAAGCCCGGTACTCCGCTGGAAGTGGGCCGCCTTGATGGTCAGCAGAAACGTTTGCCCGCCGAAGTGGTTGCCTTACCGTTCTATGACAAGGAGCGTACCCGCGTCCGCAGTTGAGCGCTATTGAAGTGCATTGATTGTGTATAACGCATCAATATTAAACCGCGGAACAATGAGAATTTCTGTCATGTTTTTATATTTCAAAAGAGTATTTTAAAACATGGCACTTAACTTCAATAAAACATCACGTTAAAGCGTAACTTTCCTATTCTTTTCCAGGCGTAGATTTTTGGCATATATATTGCCTCTATTTTAAGGAAAGTATCTTTCTTATCAAAAACTAATCTGGTTAGCAAGGACCAGGCTACTTAACTTCACACTTGATTAAGAGGAAAGCAACATGACGACTGATGAACTACAAAGCATCTTCGAGATGCATCAGGCAATGAACATAGAAGTGTTTTACTGGTGGTGTATCGCCATAATGTTCATGATTCACGCAGGCTTCTTATCCTACGAAATAGGTGCCTCACGTACCAAGAATGCGCTGGCGTCGGGAATGAAAAACATCTTAACGCTGGCCTCGGTCATCCCTGCTTTCTATTTTGTCGGCTGGTGGGTCTATAACGCTTTTCCTAATGGTATTATTCCCATTAACGCGTCAGCCGCGCTGCCCTGGAGTGCGAGTATGCGTCCCGATGTCAACGATATGGGGACGGGTATTTTCTTTGCGGCTTTTGCACTTTTTGGGGCCACCACTGGCTCGATTCTCTCCGGGGCAGTCATTGAGCGCATCCGTCTGAGTGCTTTCCTTATTTTGGCAGTGATCCTAGGTGCAGGTGTATGGATCCTCGCGGGGGCTTGGGGTTGGCATCCGGACGGCTGGCTGTTGACCAAATTCGGCTACCACGATGTGGGCGCTGCGGGTGTGGTGCATGCGGTGGCGGGGTTCTTCGCCCTCGGTGTGGTGATGAATCTGGGCGCTAGAATTGGCAAGTATAAGAACGGCAAGCCCCAGGCGATCCCACCACACAACATGCCGATGTCGCTGCTTGGCCTGATGATGATCATCGTCGGCTTCTTCGGCTTTCTCGGCGGCTGTATCATATTCAACACTGGCGACATCGGCTGGACAACTATTTACGGTAACCAGACTAATCTTTCGGCCTTTGCCTTTAACACCGTCATGGGCTTCGCTGGTGGTGTAATCGGTGCTTATCTGGTGTCTCGCGACCCCTTCTGGACCATGTCTGGCGGGCTGGGCGGCATTATCACTGTGGCTGCCGGTTTGGATCTTTACTATCCCGGTTTGGCTTTCGCTCTGGCAGCCAGTGGCGGCGCTTTGATGGCTAAAGTGGGCAATTTTCTTGAAAAGCGTGGCCTGGATGATTCTGTGGGCGCGTTCGCGGTCCATGGCTTTTGCGGTTTCTACGGGGTGGTACTGGTGGGTATTTTTGCGGCAGGATTCGCGAACGTAGACGGTATACCGGATGTTTCCTTCACTGGCCAGTTGATGGGCGCGATTGTCATGGCCTTGACCGGTTTTATTCCTGGCTGGGGCATTTCTTATGCTTTAAAAAAGTTCGACATCCTTCGTGTACCGCCACATGTTGAAGCGCTTGGTTTGGATTTAGTGGAAATATCCGCCAGACCCTATCCTGAGAGTGAACCTGTCAAAAGCAATTCGCCCATCGGTACTCGTTCAGGGTTTAGCACGACTGCCCCCATGGCGAAAAGGCACGATATTAGTTGATACCTCTAACGCTAAATGCAAAAAAGCGTTATTGCGCCAATAAAATAATTAATGCCGAAATACCAAAGCGTTCAGGAGAAAAAAATGGAAACCAATGTCGATGTGCCAAGCGCAGTCAACTACCTGTTATTTTCCAGCCACCCAATTGCCATCGCGGTTAGCCTGGCAATCGGAATGGGGCTTTGTGTTGTATTAACCGCCAGTATTATTAAGCATGAAAATGCTGCGTTTAAAAAGCACGAATCCACGCAGGAATAATTAGAACCATAAAAAACCGGTGCATTTTGCACCGGTTTTTTATGGCCCAAAAGTCACAACAAATATCGATCGTTTAAGCAACGATTACTCTTGATCCTCATTGCCGTAATGAATAATCGAGAGCAGCTTGATGGGAACTTCTATTAGCTGTTCAGGACCATGCGGCACAGCGGCATCGAAAGCCAGACTATCGCCCTGGTTCATTTCGTAAAAACTTTTGCCATGGCGATAAATTAGCTTCCCTTCGAGCAAGTAGATGAACTCGTGTCCTGCGTGACAAAAGTTCGGGAAGACCTCGCTGGCATCGTCCATGGTAATCAGAAAAGGCTCGTAGCGTTTATTAGGGCCCTGACGGTAGCTGAGAAGCTGATAAGTGTGACCGACTTCGGTACCCGTACGCACTACTTCCATACCCTCGCCGGCTTTTACGTGCTGTGCGCCGCGTCCTCCGACGTCGAAATCGCTAAATAACTTGGATATCGGCAGGTCGATTGCGTTGCAGAGTCGGCTTAGTGTTTCGAGACTGGTCGAGACTTGGGCATTTTCGACCTTACTGATCATACCTTGGCTGAGGTCTGCGATGCGTGCAACATCTGATATTTTGTAGCCTTGCGAAATTCGTTTTTTTTTTCAATGCCCTGGCGATATGCTGTTCAAGGCTGAGGCGGGTGTTCTGTTTATCAGTAGTTATCTTTTCGTTCATAGCATGATGGCTCAAGTTCCGGCAAGCTAGGCGCCAAGTTTGATATGGAAGTAAAACAATACTGATATGAAACCATAAGCGGCAAAGCAAAGCATAGCCGTTTTGCTGCAACCCCGCTGCTTATACATATAGCTAGCCTAGCCGCCCCGCGGATCAACCGCTGTACTTTATCTCTATGGCTACCTTTACTGCACTCATTACAGCCGCGGACTGCACGTATGGCGCAGCGTAATGTTGAGTTCGTGTAGCTGACGGAGCCCCTCACACTAGGTATCAAAACGATTGCCAATTTTCGCAAGCACAATGTCAAAGCGATCTAGATCGTTGTCGCTTGCACCTCCTGTTTTGCAGATGCTTCTTTTCATCGACGAGCCCGCTTACCGATAGGAAAAAGAGCATGTGATTTTCATGAAAAATAAGCAAGTCCAGCGTCATATTACTTATAAAAGTAATAGTGGATTGAGCTATGCACCAGGATTAAAAGGAGGAACTTGGAGTGTTGGTTAATTAATGAAGCGAATTGATGCAATTAACCCTTAATTCAAATATCAATTTTATGATTTACCTACGGGAAAGTTATCTGTCATGCATGATCCATTTTAGATAAAAGCCTATTCAGGATGCACTAAAAAGGTAAATGTAGAATTCATGTTAAATTGGCAAAGGCTTGAAAAGTAATTTTATTCATCAACTTGGCATGATAAATGCTTGGAATGTATTCGTGGATGGTGAGCTTAGGTTTTAAATAAAATCTAACATTCACATATGAATTAAACTAATAAGATGTTTAAAAGCAACATCAAACTACTGAAAATTACTTCCACTTAATTAAAGGGCTAACATGAATAAAGTTAACAATTATCTTATCAGCGTATCTATTGCTACGCTTTCAACTTCAGCCTTCGCGGTCGAGAGCAGCGACCCAATCGTCATCCCCACCCATAACTGGTCCAGCCAAATCGTGATGAGCCATATCGTCGGCGGAATTTACGAAAATATGGGTTATACGGTTGACTACGTCTCGACAGATAGCCAAGCAGTGTATGAGGCCATTCGTCTCGGCGATGCAACCCTTGAGGTAGAAGTTTGGGAGGGTGCATATGGTGTTGCATTCGAAGAGGCCAAATCCAAGGGCGGTATTGTTGATGCAGGGGATCATCCCGCCGTTACTCGCGAAGATTGGTGGTATCCAGCGTATGTAGAAGAACTCTGTCCCGGCCTGCCGGACTGGGAGGCATTGAATGCTTGTGCTGAAGAATTCTCTATGCCGGAAACCGCGCCCAAAGGGCGCTTTCTTGGGGGGCCAGTGGACTGGCTTAAACATGACTCCGAAAGGATTGATGCATTAGGAATGGACTTTGTCGTAATTAATGCTGGATCCGCCGCTGCGCTCTGGGCTGAGTTGTCTGCCGCTGAGAAGCGTGGCCAGCCGATAGTGCTTTTCAACTGGACGCCGAATTTTATAGAGGCACTTTATCCTGGCAGCTTCGTTGAGTTCCCCGAGTACTTTGAGGGCTGTAAAGATGATGCCTCGCTTGGGCCGAACCCGAACGAGACCTATGACTGTGGCAATCCAGCAGATGGTTACCTCAAGAAAGCCGCATGGGATGGCATGGCTGATAAATGGCCTACAGCTTACGAAACTTTAACCAATATCGAATTCAGCAATATACAAATAGCTGAAATGGCCAAGATGGTTGACATCGATGGTATGGAGCCAGAAGAAGCTGCAGTGGCTTGGCTTGAGGATAACGAATCAGTATGGAAGCCGTGGGCCGAATAATCTTAGTGTTGGCTCCCTCTCCTTTCTATATCGGGGTGGAGGGAGCAAATTTTAGGTCTGTTAGGAGCAGCTGATGAATATAGTTGACGCTAAGATTAGACAAAATTCGGGGAAATCTCATGAACGAGGTAGTGACCAGGATACCGTAATTACCTGTCGTAACTTATGGAAAATTTACGGTTCCGATCCAGTTGGCATTATTCGTCATCATAATGGTCACCCTTCGTCCGAAGTATTGAAGGAAAGTGGCCATATTGCCGCTGTCCGTGACGTATCGCTTGACATCAATAGAGGTGAGATTTTAGCAGTTATGGGGCTTTCCGGCTCGGGCAAGTCCACGTTTGTTCGCTGCCTGTCACGCCTTGTCGAACCAACAGCTGGCAGTGTTCAAGTCGAAGGGAAAGAACTCCTTGGTCTGGATGAAAAAGCCTTGATTCGGCTGCGACGTGAGAAAATGGGGATGGTTTTCCAGAATTTTGCCCTGCTACCGCACCGTACAGTGCTTCAAAACGTAACATTCCCGCTAGAAATGCGTGGTACGCCCCAAAATGATCGGCGTAAGAGGGCGCTTGAAGTTATCGATTTGGTCGGGCTTAGCGGGCGGGAGGACTATTTTCCACATGAGCTTTCCGGGGGGCAACAACAGCGCGTAGGAATCGCCCGCAGCCTTGCTATCGAACCAGATATCTGGTTTTTGGATGAGCCTTTCTCGGCTCTAGATCCACTTATAAGGCGTGAGATGCAAGACGAACTTCTTCGTCTACAAGAGATGTTAAGCAAAACGATAGTCTTCATCACACATGATTTTGATGAGGCACTGCGCTTATCGGATCGTATTGCAATTATGTATGAGGGGGCTATCGAACAAGTAGATACGCCCGACAGGATCGTATTAAGTCCCGCGACCGGATACGTTGAGCGTTTTACACGAACGATCGCGAAATCACGCGTCATACGTGCTCGAACCCTGATCGAACCTGGAACAGCTGGAGAAGGCGAGCCAGTTTGCGGAGAGGCAACAATTGCGTCACTCGGCCGACGACTTTGGGAGTCCCCCGCTGCACGAGTTCCTGTTGCTGACATCAATGGTCAAATCATTGGGGCGATGAACCGTGGCCGTGCGTTAGAGTTACTATTTACGGAGGACGTATGACTATTGCCAACACGTCCCCTATCCCTCCTGTGCAAGTAGGGCAAACGAAAGCAGGGCTGGTATTCTTTGGATTAGCTTTCCTTATAGTAATCGCTTCGCCGCAGTTACCCACTAGCCTGTTGCTACCTCCCGATGGAATGGTTTTGCCAATGGCAGATTGGATCAATGCCGCCTTCGTTTTCACACAAGAGGATCTTGGTCTGACAGTGATTACCCGTGCCTTCGCCAGCTTTGTGGCTTGGTTGCTAGATATTTTCGGCAACCTACTTGCTGGTGGGCGTGGTGGCTTGGGTGTGCCAGCGTTGCCTTGGACAGTATTGATGATCACTGGGTTTACACTGGGTTATGGGTTGCGTGACTGGAAACTGGGCGCACTTGCAGGAGGAACTTGTGTCTGGTTAGCAGTGTTCGGCCAGTGGAAGTGGGCAATGGAGACGCTTAGCCTCATTTTCGTCGCAGCGCCTCTATCTGTATCCTTGGGATTCCTTCTAGGCTGGGCGGCTTGGCGTTACATATGGTTTGAGAAGATATTGCAGCCAATAATTAACGTAGCGCAATCCTTGCCACATTTCGCTTATCTCATCCCGGTGGTAGTCTTCTTCGGTGTCGGCGACCATGCCGGAGCCATTGCAACGATAATTTTCGCCACGCCGCCAATGGTCCGCATGACGCTTTTAGGTCTGCGCCGCGTACCTTCAGAAATTATCGAGTCTGGTCATATGAGTGGCGCAACCCGCTGGCAAGTGATGCGTTATGTACGCGTGCCGACGGCACGAGCTGAGATTCTGATTGGGGTTAACCAAGTCATTATGCTGTGCTTCGCCATGGTGGTGATTGCAAGCTTTATCGGCGCTCCAGGGCTCGGCTACAAACTGCTCCAATATCTGCAGGGTCTCAAAATTGGACAAGCGATAGAGCTAGGTATCTCGATCGTGCTAATCGCAGTGACGCTAGACCGGCTATCCCGCGCCTGGGCTGAGAAGCAGCCAGCATATTATCCGCGTAGTACGCCGTGGTGGAAACGCAAGCAACTGTTACTAATTTGGGCTGGGTTGGTCATTGCCGCTTTGTCGGCAGCGCAGCTACATGGCTGGTTGTATGAAATTCCACGGAACCAAGCACTTTCGGCTGCTTTCCTATGGGAGCCAATAGTCGACTGGTTTACCATCGAGGCGTATCCGGTTACATATGCGATCCGCAGTTGGCTGCTGCTCAACGTATTAATCCCCATGCGCGATGTATATCTCGCTGCCCCATGGTCTGCCGTGCTTTTGTTGCTAATGGGTATCGGATGGCGCATAGGTGGCTGGCGCTCTGCTGTAGTCTGCTCCTGTTTTGTCGGTTTTATTGCGCTATCCGGTTGGTGGGAGCGGGCCATGATCACCGCTTATATGGTCACCTTCGCAGTAGGGCTCGCTATCGCTATTAGTTTACCGTTAGGCATCTGGGCCGCGGCCAAGCCAACGCGGGCAAGAAGAATGCTGCTAGCCTGTGATACGTGCCAGACTTTCCCCAGCTTTATTTATCTGATACCAGTAATAATGCTATTTGGTGTCAATGATGTCTCGGCCATTGGTGCGGTCATTATCTACGCTGCGATACCTATGTTGCGGTATACCATTGAGGGCCTAATCAACGTACCCGAGAACTTGCGTGAGGCGGTTGATATGGCAGGAGCTACGCGTTGGCAGCGCTTGTGGTCTATGGAGCTGCCTATAGCTCTGCCGCACTTGTTGATTGGATTGAATCAGACCGTTATGTTCTCATTATTCATGGTGATTATTGCAGCCTTTATAGGTACCCAAGACTTGGGGCAGGAAATGATGCGCGCACTTTCTTCTAATGATGTTGGTAAAGGCTTAGTGTTGGGGCTTTGTGTCGCCTTCATGGGGTTAATGGTGGATCACCTCATTATGACCTGGTCGACTAAACGTAAGCGGATCTTGGGCTTGGGCTAAGATCAGTGTTAGGAAGTCGGCGATCGTCTGGTTGTCCAGAAAGGCTCCGGAAGCCATACCATGGTGGTGCTGGACAATGCCAATATCTATCTCTCGGTTCACTTTCAGTTCAAACTGAGGGGAGTAGCATATAAATTAGGGTCTGTTGACGTTTTGCCAAGGGAAGTTTGGCAGGATAGGGGCAAGCTCGCAGAATAGAGGTTCCGACACCCACAAACGGCGAGCCTGCCATGCCCCGACAAATGCTCACGGATAAACACTGGTCGAAGCTGAGACCTATCCTGCTTCAACTAGGTATCTATGACAAGATCGACCTGCGAACCACTGTGGAAGACATTCTTTACCGAATGCGCAACGGTTGCCAGTGGCGGGATCTGCCCGAGGCATTTGGCCCCTGGAATACGGTTTACAAGCGCTTCAACGCCTGGTCAGCCGCCGGAAAACTGATGGCGGCTTTCCGTGCGCTTGTGGATGACCCCGATGTTGAATGGCTATTCTCCTATGGTGCCTACGTCAAGGCACACCAGGACAGCACAGGGGCTGCCACAGAAGAGGCAGAAGCTGTTGGCAAAAGTCGTGCGGGCAACACCAGCAAAATTCATCTTGCCGTTGATGCTTATGGACTCTCCAATGCTTTCAGGATAACGGGGGGTGAAGTACACGACAGCACAGAGGCCCAGGCGTTGATAGACGACCTGCCGACCAGGGAGGCGCTGATAGCTGACAAGGGCTATGACAGTGAGCGTATCCGTGAGCAGGTCGAAGCAAAGGGCATGCGCCCCGTGATTCCAAGAAAACGCAATTCAAAGAAAGGAAATTACAGTTTAGACAGAGAGTTATATCGCTACCAGCATCTCGTCGAGAATGCGTTTGCCCGATTGAAGCCGTATCGCGCGATAGCGATGTGGTATGACAAACTCAAACGAAACTACAAAAGCATGGTGGCCTTGGCCTGCGGTTTTTTATGGCTACCCATGTGAAAGGTCAACAGGCCCTAGTTTTTAGCCCCCTTGCTAGCATTGCCCAACTCGAAAGAGATTCGCTGCGCAGTGGCCATTAATTGCACCTTGATATCTTTAATATGAGCGTCGCTGTTCATAAGAGCGTCGGGGCCTGAGACATTGATGGCCGCTACAATGCGTCCTTGATAGTCCTTTAGCCCGGTGGCGATGGCGGTTGCATAATCAGAGCGGTGTATGGCCCAGCCTGTAATGCGATCGTTGTTAATCGTCTGTTTCAGTTCGGGGAGCGTGCGGGACGCCGGGGCAGGATAGCCATCCAGGCGGACATGCTGATAAAGGGCATCGAGTTCAGGCTCGCCAAGATCCGTCAGTAGGATTCTGCCCATGGCGCAACTGTGGCAAGCTATGCGCGTACCCACGGGAACATTGACGGAAAGTCGCTGCGACGCAAAGGAGCGGTAGATATACACCGCATCCTGGCCTTCGCGCACACTAAGGTGGCAAGACATCGACACTAAATTGCGCAGAGCACTCAGGTGCGGCATGACGATATCAACGATGTCTCGGCTAGCAAGATAGCTAAAGCCGTGGGAAATGACCTGGGGGCCAAGTTGATAGGTGTTCTTGGCTACTTTGTCTAAGTAGTTCAGCTCGGTCAGGGTTGTCACGATGCGGTAAATGGATGACGTCGTGACCTCCAGCGCATCGGCAAAATCCTGGGTGGTGAGTATCCGATGCTGACTGTCGAAGAGCTCGAGGATTTTAAGGCCTCGATAAAGCGCAGGAACCGTATAGTCGATCTCTTTGCTGGATTGTGTTGCCATAACCGTAATAAGGCCCCTGGCTGAATGGATTTGATTTTTGAGCGACCTAGTAGCTTCTTGCCGCCGCCAGGCCGTTCAGCATGCATTACTCTTGGCGATATCGACGCAGCGCCATGATACTAAGCACTTTCCCCTCGAATTCCTGCATCGCATCAAGAAGAATAGGCCAGAAATAACATGCCGAGGCGCTATCCACCAAGAGATAGAGGCAGGAAAGATCCGCTTGGCTGGCGTTGATAATGATGGCATTGGCCCGCGCGACAGAGGTTTGAGCGACGTGGCCCGGGGCAAACGCTTTAGGTGACAAATCAACGCCGCACAGCTTCGCCATTACATCGCTGGCATGGCGACCGGTCAAGGCAAGCCAAGCGTGCGTATCCTGTCGGGGGAGAAGATAGGCATCAGGCAGACGATGGGCGCGCTCGGCCGCCTGCCACGCTAGCTCATCGCGGCTGATGCGCTCGCCGTCATCGGCAAAGCTGCCCAGCAGCAGATATTCGCTGGCGGATAGCTTGGCTACCAGGCTGCCATCTTCTTGGCGTAGCGCTTGATTGGGCGCAGCGGGTAGCTGGTAGTGGTTCTCGCTGAGTATCGTTGCTGCCTTCTTGCCGCGTAACCCGACCCGTGCTAGCGCGGACAGATCCGTTAACCCGCAAGCGGGCGCGTCCTGTGCTTCATCCTGCTCAGCCTTGATCGCATAGCCGCCCAGGTGTTGCCACCCGGTCGCGTCGGGCTGGTTGGCCTGTTGAAGATGGTAAAGCGGCGTTCGCTTGGCGGTGAGAGTGTCTTCCAGAGTCGCCATGGTTTACATCTCCTGTCGGCTGTTGTTGGCATCGTAGAAAGGCAGCTTGACGACCTCTGCGTTAACTTCATCGCCGCCTTCAACCCGAATGGTGATATGGCTGCCGGGCGTTGCTTTATCGGCGCCAGCGTAAGCCAGGCCGATGATTGCGTCCTGATTGGGCGAGTATTCGCAGGAGGTCACGTTGCCGGTGATATCGCTGCCTTCCAGCACAAGGTGGCCTTCCAGCGGCTTGGCGGAGGTTGCCGGTAACCGGAAGCCGACCAGGCGGCGCTTGGCGGGCTGCTCATCGAGAATATCCACGGCACGGCGGCCGACAAAGAACGGCTTTTTGCGATTGACCGCCCAGCTCATGCCGATCTCGGAAGGGTGGCTCATGCCGTCGGTATCCTGTCCAATGATGACATGGCCTTTTTCAAGGCGTAGCAGCCGCTGGGCTTCGACACCAAAGGGGCGGATACCGAACTCTTCGCCCGCTTTCATCAGCAAGTCCCAGAGGTACTCGCCATAGCGTGACGGAACATGAAGCTCATAGCCCAACTCACCGACGAAACCTACCCGCAACAGGCGCGCTGGCGCTTCACCGGCCTTACCTTCACGCAGCTCCAGGTAGGAGAACGCTTCAGGCGAAAGATCCACCTCGGTGCAGACTTTCTCCAGCACCTTGCGCGATAACGGCCCGGCGACATTCACCGCCGCGTAAGCTGACGTGACATTGGCAATATCCACATCCAGGCGCCACTGGGCATTCCACTGCAGCATGCTCTGATAAACGCGCGCCAAGCCGCTGGTGGTGGCGGTGACGTAAAAGTGATTCTCGCCAAGGCGGCAGGAAACACCGTCATCAACCACGACGCCCTGCTCATTGGCCATGGCCGCATAGCGCGTACGCCCTACCGGCTGTTTGAGAAAGCCGAAGGTGTAGATACGGTTGACGAACTCCACAGCGTCTGGCCCGCGCACCTCGATACCACCCAAGGTGGAAACATCAATCAGGCCGACTTTTTCCCTGACATGGAGCGCCTCTTCCTGCATGCAGCGATCACGATCCAGGTGGCCATTCGTTGCCGAGGGATAAAAGGCCGGGCGTTGCCAATCGCCCGCTGGCATCATCTTGGCGCCGAGTTGAAGATGGCGCTGGTGCAGAGGCGTGACCCGGAAGGGGTCGAAACTGCGCCCGGCCAGGTGGGAAAGGGTTTCAGCAGTGAACGGTGGGCGCGCGGTGGTAACCCCGGTTTCGCTGACGGTGCGGCCCGTGGCGTCGGCGACCAAGCGCGCGGTGGGCAGCGCCGAATGGCGGCCTTGCGAAGGGCCCATGCCGACGGTTGAGAAACGCTTGACTAGCTGCACGTCTCGATAGCCGTGGCGCGTTGCGTTGATGATATCGCGAATTTGCAGATCTTCATCAAAATCGACGAATTCCTTGCCCTTGGGGTGGGCAAAGATGGGCCAGGGAAAGTTTACCTGCTTCGGCGCTCCCGCCAGGGGAGCGGCTTCAGTAGCTGGCAGGTCGAGGCTGTGCAGCGCCTGAGTACCGGCGATGACGCCGTCTTGCAGTACCTGGTCAAGATCGTGCAAGCCGTTGACCGAGCCCGCCACGTACAGGTGCTTGGGCAGGTTTGAGAGGGAAAATTCTGCTACATCATCGTTATAGGTCAGCTTGCCACCCGCCTGACACAACAGCTGATACATCGGCATATAGCCGGCGGTCATGCACAGCAAGTCGCATTCCAGCGTTAGGCTCTCGTCAGCCACCTCGCCGCGGCGGGTGATGCGCCGCACATCAACACCAGTCACGTGGTGCAGGGTATTGTCATGTAGCGCCTCGAATACGGTGTGCTCAACATGCAGCGGAATGCCATGCTGGTTGATCGCTTGGGTAAGGCGGGTGTCGACCGGCTCAGCGCGCATATCCACCAGCGCCGCGACCTCAATGCCCTGTTCGTGCAAGTCGAGAGCTGCTAGGTAGCCATCGTCATTGCCAGTGAGCACGACGGCGCGTTTACCAGGGCGTACCGCGTAATGGCGAATCAGCCGCTGGGCGGCGCTGGTTAGCATGACGCCGGGCAAATCGTTGTTGCGAAAAATCGCCGGTTGATCAAACGCGCCAGCGGCAACGATGCACTCCTGGGCGCGAACCTTGTACATCCGAGTGCCCTGGATCACGGGCAGGAAGTTGTCGGTAAACCAGCCATTGCAGGTGGCTTTGCACAGCACATGAATATTGGCATGCGCTTCAACCGCCGGGATCAGCGCTTCACGTACTTGATCGGCACGCACGCCTGCATCATCAAAGCGGGCGTAGGTTAGCGCGCCACCCAGCTGAGATTGCTGTTCAACTAGCAGCACCTTTGCGCCCCCTTCAGCGGCGGTCAAGGCCGCCTTGAGGCCCGCCGGCCCACTGCCGACCACTACCACATCGGCAAACAGGTAGGCCTTGTCGTGATAGCCACCAGTGACATTAAGGTCGTATCTGCCCAGCCCGGCCTTCTTGCGAATCAGCGACTCCCAGAACTTCCAGACACCTTTAGGCTTATAGAAGGAGCGGTAATAGAAGCCCACTGGCATGAACTTGGAGAACTTGCCCAGCTTCATGTCACTGTCGTGATCCAGGCTGCCGCTGTAGTTCTGGCCAGTGACGGCCAAGCCTTGGCTGAGCGGGTGCGTGTCGGCCAGCACGTTGGGCTCGTCGGGTAGCTGAACCAGCGTATTGGCGTCCTGGCCTGCCATGGTCAGCGGGCCACGGGGCCGGTGATACTTGAAGGAACGCGATAGCAGGTGGCGGCCATTGGCGATCAGCGCGCTGGCTAGCGTGTCACCTTCCACCCCATGGTAATTCGTGCCTTCGAACTGAAAGGTGATCGGCTGCTGGCGATTGATGAGACTGCCCATCGGGGCCGGGAGGCGTGTTGGCATGGTCTGAATAGCGTCAGGTGAGACATGGCGGTTCATGAGCGTTGCTCCTCGACGGCAAACCCTACGCGCTCCTGGAAAATTTCCTGAGGATCAAAGGTGCGCAGAATTTCATCGGTGACGGTGTGCCGCTCGGCAAGAAACCAGTAGCTGGAGGCAACATGCATCCACCACTCAGTGATAACGCCCGCGGTGTTGTCGCTGTAAAAAACGTAGTCTGCCCACTCGCGGTCGCTACAGGTGGTGGGGTTGGGCATGGATTTGAGCTCCCCGCCGTAGATGAATTCGCTGATGTTGCGTGGCCCGTTGAGCGGGCAATGCATGATTTTCATTGTGTTTGCCCTCTCGTTAATGGCTGGCCGCCGTGGCGCCCATTTCATTGACTTGCTGGAAGTTAGCAAAGCGCTCCAGGCGGAACGGTTGAATCAGTTCGGGCACTTTGCCGCCGCTGGCGACCATTTCCGCCATGGTCTTGCCGCAGATGGGCGTTGCTTTGAAACCCCAGGTGCCCCAACCGGCGTCCAGGTAATAGTTCTCGATCGGGCTCTCGCCCATGATCGGGCTGTAGTCGGGGGTCATATCGGTAATCCCGCCCCATTGGCGCATTAGCTTGGCCTTGGCCAAAAACGGAAACATTTCGATACCACTGGCAATCAGGCTTTCCTTCATTTCCAGCGTGGAGCGCGTGTTGTAGAGGGGGTAGGGATCTGACCCACCGCCGAAGACCACTTCGCCGCGGCTGGTCTGCTGAACGTAGCAGTGCAGGGCGGAAGAGCTGACCAGCGGATCCAGAAAAGGCTTCACGGGTTGGGTGACCATTGCCTGCAGTGGATAGCTGATGATGGGTAGCCGGAAACCGGCTTGCTTTGCCAGCACGGAGCTATGGCCAGCAACAGCCTGAACGGCGCAGCCACACTGAACGGTGCCCCGGTTGGTCTCGACAGCGGTGATACGCCCGCCTTCGATGACCAGATTGCGGACTTCCGTCAGCTGATGAATTTCAACGCCGCGCTTGGCGGCTTCCTTGGCATAACCCCAGGCCACGGCGTCGTGGCGAGCCGTGGCACCGTCGCGGTGCCAAAGCCCTGCGAGCACGGGCAAGTGGCCCGGGTCGAGGTTTAGCGAGGGAACCAACTCACGAATCTGCTGGCGGTCAATCATGTCGGTACGCCCACCGAAATGCTTGTTGACCTCGGCCCGCTGGCGGAACGAGCGAACCGTGGCGTCGGTGTGGGCAAGTGTCAGCTGGCCGCGCTCCGAGTACATGACGTTGAAATCGAATTCGTTGGATAGATTCTGGAAAAGTTTGACCGATTCGCTGTAGAACTTGACCCCTTCCGAGGTCAGGTAGTTGGAGCGGATCACGGCGGTGTTACGCGCCGTGTTGCCACCGCCAAGATAGGCTTTCTCAAGCACGGCAACGTTGGTGATGTTGTGATACTTGGCCAGGTAATAAGCGATTGCCAGGCCGTGGCCGCCGCCACCGATGATCACCACATCGTAGGAGGGCTTGAGCTCCTTGGGAGGCGGCAGATCCACATCAACGGGGTAGTCCGATGACAGACCATATTTAAGCAGTCCAAAAGGCACGGTGACGTTCTCCTGTGGGGTATCAGTTAACTACCGGCTGGGCGACTTTATGTTGCTGAAGGCGGGTTGCAGCCACGGTGTTTTGCATTAGATAGGCAATCGTCATCGGGCCGACACCGCCGGGAACCGGAGTAATCGCTTTTGCTACCTGACTGGCGCTAGCGAAGTCGACGTCGCCGACGAGACGTGTCTTACGCTCGCCATCTACCTCCTGTTCAACGCGGTTGATACCCACATCAATCACCACTGCCCCGGGCTTGAGCCAACGGGCGTCAATCATGTTCGGTCGGCCCACCGCAGCGACGACAATATCTGCCTGGCGTGCGATGGCGTCGGCATTCACGCTACGCGAGTGGAGTAGTGTCACCGAGCAATGGGCGTGCAACAGAAGCGATGCCATGGGCTTGCCAACGATATTGGAGCGTCCTACCACCACGGCATGTTTGCCGCTTAGGTCGCCACAGGTTTCCTGCAGCAATCGCAGACAGCCGCTGGGGGTGCAGGGCGTTAGCACATCGCGCCCCTGTACCAGGCCACCCACATTGGCGTGATGAAAGCCGTCGACATCTTTTAGTGGGTCGATGGCCTGAATGATGGCCTCTTCATCGATCGTCGTCGGCAGTGGTAGCTGCACCAGAATGCCGTTGACCTCGGGGTCTTTGTTTAGCGTGTCGATCAATGTGAGCAGCTCGGCCTGGCTTAAGGTGGAGTCAAAACGGTGCTCGAATGAGCGAATGCCCACCGCTTGTGCCTTGCGCATCTTGTTTCTGACGTACACCTGGCTGGCGGGATCCTCGCCAATGAGAACCACGGCTAAGCCAGGGGTAGTGCCTTCAGCAATCAGTTGCCTAACGCTGACGGCGACCTCGGCCAGAACCTGTTCGGCACAGGCCTTGCCATCAATAAGGGCCGCTGTGGATTGGGTCGCTGTGCTCATTGGAAAATCACCGTCTTGTTCTGGTCGAGGAAGACGCGGTGCTCAAGGTGGTACTTAACCGCACGGGAAAGGGCGATGGTTTCGGTGTTGCGGCCAACGGCGACCAGATCCTCGGGCCGGTAGGTATGATCGACGCGCTGAACCTCCTGGTCGATGATGGGCCCTTCATCGAGATCGGGGGTGACGTAGTGGGCCGTGGCGCCGATCAGCTTTACGCCGCGCTCATGGGCCTGATGATACGGCTTGGCACCCTTGAAGCCTGGCAGGAAAGAGTGGTGAATATTAATCGCGCGCCCGGCTAACTTTTGGCATAAATCATCCGACAGAATCTGCATATAACGTGCTAGCACGACCAATTCAGTTTGGGTCTCTTCGATAATGTCCATAATGGCCGCTTCCTGCTGCACCTTGGTCTCCTTGGTAACGGGCAGATAGACGAAGCGAATCCCCTCACGTTCGGCCATAGGACGAAGATCCAGGTGGTTTGAGACGATGGCGGTGATCTCCATGTCTAACTCACCTTTGCCGTGGCGGTACATCAAATCGCTTAGGCAATGATCAAATTTACTCACCATCAACAAGACCCGCATGGGTTGAGAGGTGCTGTGGATCTGCCAGTTCATGTCGAAGGTTTGCGCAATGCCGACAAAGTCGTTGTGCAGCGTAGCGATATTTGGCTTAACGCCTTTATTAAACCGAAACTTTGCGCGCAGGAATAAACGTCCCAGTTCTTCATCATCGTATTGGGCAAGCTCGCTGATATAACAGTTGTTTTCGCTAAGAAACGATGTCACGGCAGAGATGATGCCGGAGGTGGCCGGGCAGGAGACACGGATAATATAACTGCCATCATGATCTTTCATTTTTCTTCCTATATAAAGTGGTTTATTTATATATGGCTTTAAATTACTTTTTTATCCCCAAAAAAACCGAAATTAATGCTTATTTCATATAATAGCTTTATATTTCGGTTTCAGTGAGTGCTTGAGTGAGCGTTCATCAATGTACGTTGATTGCCATGTTCAGTCTTTGGCAACACGCTTGCGCTTTTCAGGATCGTCGAAAGGTAAACTGTGGCTGCTAGCCTTCGCTTGTAAGCTGCCGCGTACCTCTAATGGCGTGCCATGTTCTGCAAAGGGCACGTCAAGGCGTGCTAGTGCCATGGAACGCCCGCTAAGCCGGGAATACATGCCTTCGGTAACGATGCCCACCTGCTTATCATTCGCCCAAATGGTGTCACCAGCCTGAGCCGCTTGCGTAGAATCAATCAGTACACCAAAGATTTTGAAACGCTCCTTGCCCGCTAGCCTGAAGTGCTCGCCTGCGCCGCGAAATTGGGTCTTGTCCTTGGACACAGTGAAGTCCAAGCCCAATTCCCATAGGGTGTCGCCGGCAGGTTGGTCGGGGAAGGGGTATGTCTCGGAGTTATCGGCAGGATAAAACAGTAGGTTACTTTCTACTCGCAGCCAGTCGAGGGTTTCGAAACCACAGGGCACTATGCCCATGGAAGCCCCCTGTTCGAG
Organism: Halomonas sp. KX33721; assembly: GCF_001596805.1. Taxonomy (NCBI): domain Bacteria; kingdom Pseudomonadati; phylum Pseudomonadota; class Gammaproteobacteria; order Oceanospirillales; family Halomonadaceae; genus Halomonas; species Halomonas sp. KX33721. The sequence continues at coordinate 26,017 of NZ_LVIA01000001.1, forward strand.
TATTTCGTCCCAGACAGCGGGCGCGTCCTTAGCCTTGCAGAAAATTTCATAGCCGCGTTCGCCGGTATAGCCGGTGCGTGAAATCATCACGTCAAAGCCGAATAGGCGAGTCTGCAGGTGGTGGAAGTAGCGCAGTTCGCGGATACCCTCTACATGCTTTTCGAGAAAGTCGACGGCCAATGGGCCTTGGAGTGACAGGTCATGAATATCATCGTCAAAGATCAGGCTGACGTTCCGGCCCAGAGCTCCCTGGGTGAGCATTTCGTGGCCCAGCCCAGTACCGTGCACCACCAGGTAAGAATTCGGAGCTAAACAGTAAACAATACAGTCGTCAACGAACTTGCCCGCATCGTTGAGCATGGTGGCATATACGGACTTGCCGGGATAAAGCTTGGATATATCCCGCGTAGTGGCATGGTCTAAAAGCACCTTGGCATGGGGGCCAACGCAATGAATCTTTTTGAGCCCGGATACATCCATTAGTCCAGCTTTGGTGCGAATAGCTTCGTGATGGTCTGCGGTATCCAGCCCGGCGTAGCGAAACGCAGTGCCCATGCCGTTCCAGTCTTCCAGCGTCGCGCCGAGGGCATGGTGTCGCTCGGTGAGCGCTGAAGTGCGCCATAACGTCGTCATATCGGTACTCCTTACAAGTTCAAGTCATTGAGGGCCGTTTTCCCAGCAAGCGGTAGTGCTAATGCAGAAAGCAATTACGCTCACCTTGCTTTCTTTTAGGGAAATATTAATTCCTTTCAGTTAAGCAAAATGCTTGCCACAACCCGATGCCACGACGCAGAGGTGAATTCGCTAATTTTTTTTCATATAAAAAACAAATGCTTAAATTTTGAATTTTTTAAGCAAAAAATAACCGATATGGCGTTAATAATTTCATATGCGATTAAATTGTTTCTATTGGTGCGCTTTTAGGACGGCTTGCACCGTTGGGAAGCAGGAGAACATGGGGAAGCAGACAGACAGAGGCACGTAGAGCGCGCAGCGATAACCGCCAGATAAATATTTATATTCATATAAACAATAGCTTAGTCGTTATTAAGCCACTTTTTGAACAGTGGCGGAAAGATATTGGCATGTTAAGTGCTTTTCTTTTTGGGAAATATAGTTTCTTGAAAGGAATGATTGCGAGGGTAAAACATGTCTCCAGAAGCTGCTGTTGAATTCATCAAGGACAATAATGTCCGCTATCTACTGGCACAGTTCGTTGATATACACGGCGCTGCCAAGACCAAATCGGTGCCAGCTAACTGCTTGATGGATGTTGTCGAGAAGGGGGCGGGATTTGCTGGTTTCGCGGTCTCCGGTCTAGGTATGGAACCACACGGCCCCGATTTTATGGCCCGCGGCGATCTGGCTTCTCTGTCACTTGTGCCTTGGCAGCCGCACTACGCGCGCATGGCTTGCTGTGGCTACGTCAACGATGAGCCGCATCTCCTCGACAGCCGGGTCGTGCTGCTGCGTCAGTTACAGCGTTTAGGCGATAAAGGCTGGACGCTGAATACCGGTTTGGAGCCTGAGTTTTCACTGTTCAAGCGCGGATCCGCTGGCGAACTGTTGCCAGTGGATGTGAGCGATACCCTAGCCAAGCCGTGTTACGACTATAAAGGTCTGTCGCGCTCACGGGAGTTTCTTGAACGGCTAGTAGAAGCACTTCAGTCGGTGGATTTCGATGTGTACCAAATCGACCATGAAGACGCCAATGGCCAGTTCGAGATCAACTACACCTTTAGTGATGCGCTGACCTCCGCTGACCGTTTCACCTTTGTGCGTATGGCCGCCGGTGAGATTGCCAATGAGCTGGGAATGGTGTGCTCTTTTATGCCCAAGCCCCGTGCTGATCGGCCAGGCAACGGTATGCATTTCCATCTCTCGATTGCAGATCAATACGGCAATAATGTCTTTGGTGATGACAGCGACCCGCAGAATCTTGGCCTTTCCTCTACGGCTTATCACTTTCTTGGTGGGCTTCTGCACCATGCACCAGCGTTGTGCGCCTTTGCAGCACCCACCGTTAACTCTTATAAGCGCCTGGTCGCTGGTGGCTCCAACAGCGGTGCGACCTGGGCGCCTGTTTTCATTACCTATGGTGATAACAATCGCTCGGCGATGGTGCGTGTTCCCTATGGTCGGCTGGAGTTTCGGCTACCTGATGCTGGCTGTAATCCTTACTTGGTTCATGCCGCTCTGATTGCTGCCGGCCTGGATGGGATTGACCGTCAACTGGATCCCGGCAAGGCACAAAATATCAACTTATATGAACTGACACCCGACCAGTGCCGCGAACAAAACATCGGTATGTTACCCCAGTCACTCACTGAGGCGATTGACGCCTTGGAAGCAGACTCCGTGCTCCGCGAAGGGCTTGGGGAAGAAATTACCGATGAATTCATCAAAGTTAAGCGTGAAGAGTGGGCTGATTACAGCAGTCAGGTCAGCGATTGGGAAATTCAGCGCTACGCGGAATTCTTTTAATTCTCTATGTGGTTGTATGCACTGATGCACAGGTCTGATTTATACGTACTGATGAAAAGGCATTGATGCATAAGGCGAGGTAATACTATGTGTGGAATAGTCGGGCTTTATTTGAAAAACCCAGTGTTAGAGAGTCGGCTGGGTGAGTTGTTCGAGCCGATGCTCATCGCCATGACGGACCGTGGGCCGGACAGTGCAGGTTTCGCTGTGTATGGCGATGAATATGACGCCGGAGTGAAACTGACGCTGCAAAGCGACGATGCTCATTATGATTGGCAGACACTTGCCGATAAATTGAATGACGCCTTTGGCAGCCTGGACAGCTGGTTTCAGAACGCCAACGTGGCAGTGCTTAAACTAGCCAGCGAAGAGAATAAAGTACTGAGCTGGCTGGTTGAAAATGCGCCGGATGTCAGGGTGATGAGCGCCGGACAAAGTATCGAGATTTTAAAGGGGGTAGGGCTTCCTACCGAGGTGGCTGAGCGTTACAAGCTAAAAAATATGCGGGGCAGCCATGCGATTGGCCACACGCGTATGGCCACCGAAAGCGCTGTCACGCTGCAAGGCAGTCACCCTTTCTCGACCGGAATGGATCTGTGTCTGGTGCATAACGGCTCGCTTTCCAATCACAACCGTCTGCGCGACAAGCTCAAGCGCCAGGGTATTAGCTTTCAGACTGACAACGACTCCGAAGTGGCGGCTGGCTACCTCACATGGCGGATGGCCAAGGGTGAATCCCTGAATCAAGCCCTTAAAAGCGCCCTTAAAGATTTGGATGGCTTCTTTACCTTCACCATTGGTACGCGCGATGGATTTGCCGTCGTACGCGACCCTATCTCCTGCAAACCTGCCGTGATCGCGGAAACCGATGACTACGTGGCGATGGCCTCCGAGTATCGCGCTTTGGCTGATCTGCCAGGCATCAAGGAAGCCAAGGTGTGGGAGCCGGAGCCAGCGAAAGTTTATGTGTGGGAGCGTGACGGTGCAAAGGTGGAGGCCGCCTAGATAATGAAAACTTACGATCTTTCCAATAACAGCCTGCGTGAACTCAACCAAGCGCTGCATGATTCGGTGTTATTGGCCAGCGAGCCAGAGTGGCGGATCACCAACCCGAACGGGGCGCATAATATTGCCTGTGGATTAAATGACGATGTTAGCGTCGATATTGACGGACATGCTGGCTATTACTGCGCGGGAATGAATCAGAAGGCCAGTATCACCGTGCATGGCAACGTTGGCGTCGGCGTTGCCGAGAATATGATGTCCGGCCTGGTGCATGTTAAAGGCGATGCATCCCAATCTGCTGGCGCCACAGCGCAAGGCGGTTTGCTGATTGTGGAGGGTAATGCGTCGGCTCGCTGCGGTATCTCCATGAAGGGTGTCGATATAGTGGTTAAGGGTAATATCGGGCCAATGAGCGCCTTTATGGGGCAATCTGGGTGTCTTGTGGTGTGCGGCGATGCTGGTGAAGCCCTCGGCGACTCGCTTTATGAAGCGCATATCTATGTGAAAGGTGAGGTGACTTCTTTGGGGGCCGATTGCGTCGAAAAAGAGATGCGCCAGGAGCACTTGGACGAATTAAGCGACCTGCTTAAGCGCGCCGATATTGACACTGACCTTCCGCCTTTAAGCGCTACGGGTCTGCACGCCAGTTATATAACTTCAAAGTCGATAACGCCTCGGCCTATTAATCAGGAGCCCGACATGACAGATAAACCTACTAATCCGGCGCTGAGAGAGTCCGCTACTTTTGGTCGAGACGTGATCGCCGAAATCCAGCGCGCCGCCGAAACCGGTATTTATGACATTCGCGGCTGGGGGGCTAAGCGCAAGGTGCCGCATTTTGACGACCTGCTGTTTCTTGGAGCCAGCATGTCGCGCTACCCGCTTGAAGGCTATCGTGAGAAGTGCGGAACCGATGTCACCCTGGGGACTCGCTATGCTAAAAAGCCCATCGTCATCGATACCCCGGTCACCATTGCCGGTATGAGCTTTGGTGCCTTATCGGCACAGGCTAAAGAAGCCCTGGGGCGCGGTGCATCAGAAGTAGGTACTTCAACAACCACTGGCGATGGCGGTATGACCGCAGAAGAGCGTGGCCAGTCATCCAAGTTGGTCTACCAGTACCTGCCTTCTCGTTATGGCATGAATCCCGATGATCTGCGTAAAGCCGATGCGATTGAGGTGGTGCTGGGGCAGGGTGCCAAGCCCGGTGGTGGCGGTATGCTGTTGGGACAGAAAATCTCAGATCGCGTAGCACAGATGCGCAACCTGCCCATGGGGATCGACCAGCGTAGTGCTTGCCGTCATCCCGATTGGACTGGGCCGGACGACCTCGCGATCAAGATTGCGGAGCTGCGTGAGATCACCGATTGGCAGGTGCCTATCTATATTAAAGTGGGTGCCACGCGTACCTATTATGATGTCAAGCTCGCCGTTAAAGCGGGCGCCGATGTGGTGGTGCTCGACGGCATGCAGGGGGGGACGGCAGCCACCCAGGATGTCTTCATCGAACACGTAGGCATCCCCATCATGGCCGCTATTCCTCAAGCTGCTCAGGCACTACAGGAAATGGGCGTGCACCGCGAAGTGCAACTCATTGTATCCGGAGGCATCCGCAATGGCGCTGATGTTGCCAAAGCCATTGCGCTGGGTGCCGATGCCGTGGCAATCGGTACCGCGGCGTTGATCGCCCTGGGCGATAACCACCCACGTTTCGAAGCAGAATACCAAAAGCTGGGTTCAGCGGCTGGCTATTACGATGATTTCCAGGAAGGCAAATGCCCTGCGGGTATTTCCACCCAGGATCCCGAACTAAGTATGCGTCTTGACCCTGTGGCTGCTGGAAAGCGACTAGCCAACTATCTGCGGGTAATAACGCTAGAGGCGCAAACACTAGCAAGAGCCTGCGGAAAATCCCACCTGCATAACTTAGAGCCGGAAGATTTGGTTGCCTTGAATATCGAGGCGGCGGCAATGGCCCGAGTGCCGTTGGCAGGAACCAATTGGGTGCCTGGACAGCAGTTTTAGGTATATAGGGGTTACATATTTCACGACCTCCACCATAACGGTGGAGGGTTCTGGGGCTTAATTAAAAACAGTTCGATGAGTGGGTCAAATCAACGCTCTATTTTGCCTTTTTTTTATTCGCATATAAATAATAAGATTTATAATTTAAAAGCTATTTTATTTCTATTCGGTGGCGCACTAAAAAGCTTCTTACTAACATTAAGCTGCACTTTAAAAGTGCCCTTATAAATTCCATATAAATGCTAAGCTATTTGAAATAAATATAATTTTTATTATTGGCATGAAAAATGCATTGTTTTTAGTAATTAAAATTACCCTTAGACGTCATGTTGATACTTAATTAACGCCATCAGTAAATTCATAGCTTCATATTTAAAATAATCTGTGTCTATTAAGAGGATGGATGCAATGCAATATAACGTTTTTCCTGCTGATAACACGATAAAAAGTAGGCCAGTATATGTGGCGCCAGAATGCCCGGCAACGGCGAATCGCTACATATGTCTGGCACAACCCAGTGCCGTGGGCCTAATCATGGCGCATTTGGCGCCAGTCAATAAGCACCTCACCCCCGTTCACTTGATTGTTTGCACCGACAAGACAAGCGCTGATCAGGGCGCGATAACGCCAGAGCTGGATGACGTGCCGTACCAAACCTGTGGTCGAGATGCCTTGCCAGCTATGTTGGCAGCTCAGTTGAATGAATTGACCTTGGGGTGTCACGTCATTGCGGCTGGCAGCGAAGCGTTTATGTGGGATGTGCATGCCTTGGCAATGGCACAAGGATTACTGGACGCAGAAATAACGCTGCTACCTTCAGAGGACAAACACCGTCGCGTTTTTTGTGCGCATTGTCGTTTCTTGAGCGAGCCCGTCAGGGTGTCGCCTATGCAGTGTCAGGGGTGCGGGCTCACGCTGGAAGTTCGCGATCATTTCTCGCGCCGTCTGGGCGCCTATCTGGGAGTGTGTATCGATGCCGAGGTGCCTGGCGAGGTTCCCAGTGAGGAGGTGTTGGACTAATGAATGACTTGATTCCGGTTCGTGTCGTTGAGGTGGAGCAGATCAGCGCTATTATCAAGCAGTTTGCTTTCGTTAGTGATGAGCAGCCACTACCGCCATTCTCCGCAGGCAGCCACGTAGTTGTGCATATGGAAGGTGAGCAAAAGCGCTTCCGCAACGCCTATTCCCTGATCAGCAATCCGGCTGAAAGTGAGCAATATCGGATCGCCGTGCGATGGCAGGAGTGTTCCCGTGGGGGCTCTCAGTTTATGCACAGCAAGGTTCGCGAAGGTGATCGGTTGTTCATTTCGCCACCCGCCAATATGTTTCTGCCCCATTGGCAAGCACGGCATAACGTATTGATTGCCGGCGGGATTGGCATAACGCCGTTTCTATCTTATGCGTACGAATTTGAGCAACGTCAAACGTCCTTTGAGGTGCATTACGTTTATCGAAACGCCGATACGGGCGCTTATCGTGGGGCATTGAAGGAGCGTCTTGGCGACAGGCTTCACTGTTATTCAGGCTCTCGTCCTGATTTGCATAGCCTGCTCAAACGGCAGCCACTGGGCACCCATGTCTATGTTTGTGGCCCCGAATCAATGATTCAGGCCGTGAAAGAGACAGCGGATGCCCTGGGTTGGTCGCCTCAACGGGTTCATTTTGAAGCCTTCGCTGCGCCACAGCCGGGCAAACCCTTTGTGGCCAAGTTGTCGCGTTCAGGGCAAGAAATCGCTGTGGATGAAAATACCCCACTGCTTGATGCCTTGGAAATGCAGGGTCTGGCAATTCCCAACTCGTGCCGAGGCGGTGTCTGCGGCCAATGCAAAACGGCGGTTCTGGACGGCGATATTGAGCATCGGGATGCGTTTCTCGATGCTCAGGAAAAAGCCAGCCAACGCTGCATCATGCCTTGTGTCTCGCGTTCTGCGAGTGACTACCTGGTACTGGATTTATAAATCAAAGGGGGAAACGCCATGCAACTTGCACCGAGAGATACACAAGCCTTTCGAGGTCAATTTACCTACCGCAATAGTCCGGAGGCCATCCGTCGCTTTCCCTTTCCGTTTCCGGAAGACGACTATATTTACTCGGTCAATACCGAGCCACATACGCTGCCCGGACCTAAGGGCTCCGTCTACGAGCACATGCTCGATATCGATGAACATTATCTTTCCGAGACGGCGGAGAGGGCGATGGTTCTGGAAGAGGATCCTGAACGGTGTCTGGCAATGCCACATATGGATCAGGCCTGCTGGGATCTGCTCGAATTCGTCATGATTCACTACGCCAAGGACTATCCAACGCATTTCGCTTTCACCCAAGTGGGTGATCAATGCGAGTGGGTGAATCGCCCCATGGATATTCATCAGACTTTCGTGATGGGTGACGCAACCACATTACCCATGCCACCCATGGAGTTCATCGGACGGCAGATGCAGGGTGATTTTGCGCTTTTGGATCAGCGCGACGCTGACCTATTTATGGACGCGGGTGTGATCACTTCTCCGGCAGACTGGTCGCTGGCTTTCGATGCTGGGATGAGCTTCAAACAATGGCATGGCCCCGTCCCCTTGGCCCATGAAATGGGTATTTTCGACCGAGTACTCAAGTACCTATGTGCCATCCAGGTAGGCAAACCAATACGACGTTTGAACTGGACGATGACCATCCATCCGCGAATGGACAGTTCACCGGAAACCTATCATCGCTGGGGGGTGGATCGTAATTCCATTACCTCCGAAAACGTTGGTAACGATGTATTTCTGCGCGTCGAATTACAAACCCTTATCCGCATGCCCAGAAGCCATGCTCTGTTCTTTGGCATCCGGACGTATCTGATCAGCATGAATGACCTGAAGACTAACCAGGCCTGGCCAGACGATTGCATCGTGTGCTGGCAAATTTGCCTGAGCAGCTAGTCGATTACAAAGGAATGACACGGTATCGCGACACTGTTGTGGACTGGTTAAGCGAATACGACCGTGAACTACAACCGCAAGCTTAAAAACGACTATTTGGGAGGAAAAATATGAATGAAGTAACGATAGAGCTTAGTTACGCTCTCGACACTTTCTATTTTCTGGTTTGTACCGCCTTTGTGATGTTCATGGCTTGTGGGTTTGCCATGTTGGAATCAGGTCTGGTCAGGTCGAAAAATACCGTCGAGATACTGACCAAAAATGCGATGCTATATTCCGTTGCTTGTCTTGTTTATTTGGTGATTGGCTATAACGTCATGTATCCAGCCAACCCTATAAGTAGTGTGATTCCCGGTCTGGAGTTTATGTTGGGCAGTGATAATACTTTGTCTGATATCTCTGCGGGAGAGGGCGCCCCCTATTACTCTTCCATGGCCGACTTTATTTTTCAGGCGGTATTTGCAGCAGCGACTATGTCGATTGTTTCCGGTGCAATTGCCGAGCGCATGAAGCTATGGCCGTTCCTAGTGTTTGCGGTGTTCATGGTGGGCGTAATTTACCCCGTTAATGGGTTCTGGAAATGGGGTGGTGGTTTCCTTGATGAAATGGGCTTCCAGGATTTTGCCGGTTCCGTAGTTGTGCACATGGCCGGGGGAGCCGCGGCGCTTGCGGCTGTATTGTTGGTCGGTCCACGTAAAGGCCGGTTTGGGCCGAATGGTGAGGTCAGGGCTATTCCGGGTGCCAATCTGCCGATTGCCATGCTAGGCATGTTTATTCTCTGGATGGGCTGGTTCGGGTTCAACGGCGGGTCAATGTTAAAAATTGCCAGCCTGGACGATGCGAATGCTGTGTCACGTATCTTTGTGAATACCAACACTGCGGCAGCGTCGGGCATGGTGGCGGCAGCTCTGCTTTACCGGATTATGTTCGGCAAGACAGATATGACGATGGTAATGAATGGTGCCCTGGCAGGTTTGGTTGCCATAACTGCTGAGCCTCTTCTACCCGAGCCGGGTATGGCAATGCTGATTGGTGCGATTGGCGGGGTTGTCGTTGTGTTCTCGGTGCTGGGGTTTGATCGGCTCAGGATTGATGATCCCGTTGGTGCCATCTCCGTGCACGGCAGTGCGGGAATTTGGGGGATTGTTGCCGTTGTGTTCACTAATCCTGCTGCGACCATGGGAACCCAGCTACTAGGCGCTGCTGTTGTTTTCGCCTGGATGTTCGGGGCAAGTCTCGTCGTGTTATTCATCATCCGTGTTGTGATGGGACTGCGTGTCAGTGAACAGGATGAATTCGAAGGCATGGATGCTCATGAATGTGGCATGCATGCTTATCCCGAATTCGTCTCGAACAATGCGCAAGAATCTGACTCAACAAGGAAACGGGCCAATATAGTTACGGAAGGTTTGCTGGCAGGTCAGAAACCCGTTCAGCGTTGAGAGATTGACCTCGGCCAGGGGCCCAGCCAGCTAACATGGGAACCTGGTTTCTATCGAATTTGGTACTTGAAACTATAGGTGAAATCATGCAAATGATCGCTGCTATCATACAACCCTATATGCTTGAAAATGTCAGAGATGCACTGTCGAAAGTTGGTGTTCAGGGGCTTACTGTAACGGAAGTTAAAGGATTTGGTAGGCAAAAAGGGCATACCGAGCTTTATAGGGGGGCCGAGTATACAGTGGACTTTGTAAATAAAATTAAAATTGAAGTCGGAGTCCGCGATACACAAGTAGACGACGTGATTGATGCTATTCAGAACTCAGCTCATTCTGGACGTGTTGGCGACGGGAAAATATTTGTTTATCCGCTCATCAAAGTAATACGTATACGAAGTGGTGAAACTGATGAGGCGGCACTATAAACCTGTTTAAAAAAGTGTGTTTTTTGCCTTTGCATTACAGAAGATTAACGTAAAAACGGCGTCGGTAGCAGGACAGACGGTATCAACTTCCCGGTATCAACCTCCATTGAAAAATCACCTACCCGGTGCGATGTTGCCATTTTTCTTACTATCGACGTCACACATTTGGATGGGAACAATACGGTTAGAAAAGATAGCGTTTCACCTTGACTATGCAGCTTTGTACTTCGTGATTTATTGATTAACTTAGTGGGATTCAACCCTCAATACCGACGGATGGTAAAACGAAGTGACTGACAGTATGGCTTTGCAGCAACCAACAATATCAAAGCGCTTCCGCGGTAAGCCCCGTGGCCGTGAACTTGATCCCCGTCTGCTTGAGGGGTTACGTGAGCTGCTGGGCGACGAGAGGCAGAACGCCACGCTACGCCGTCGCGACCTGCTGATTGAACACCTGCATGCTATCCAGGACACCCGAGGCCATCTGCTGCTGGCGGAGCTGCGCGCCCTGGCGGCTTACATGAACCTGCCCATGGCAGCCGTTTACGAGACCGCCACTTTCTACGCCCACTTCGATGTTATCCACGACGACCAGCTGCCGCCGCCCGCGGTGACTATCCGCGTTTGTGACTCCCTCACCTGCCAATTGGCCGGTGCCGAGGCGCTTAAGGCACAGCTGGACGCGAACGTGGATATCGAGCAGGTGCGGGTGCTGCGGGCCCCTTGCATGGGCCGCTGCGACACCGCGCCGGTGGCCGAAGTGGGGCACCATCATGTGCTGTTTGCTACTCAAGAGCGCATCGAATCGGTCGTCGAAACAGGCCATTTTCACCCCGCTCCCGTCGATTGGCAGCAACTAGATGGCTATCGCCACGAGGGCGGTTTCGCGCTGCTCCAGGCCTGCCACAGCGGCGAGGTCACAGTGGAAGCGCTGATGGAGGCGATGCAGCAGGCCAATCTGCGCGGCTTGGGCGGTGCGGGCTTTCCCACTTTCAAGAAATGGACGTTCGTGCGCCAGGAAGCAGGGCCCCGCTACTGTGCTATCAACGCCGACGAGGGCGAGCCCGGTACCTTCAAAGACCGCTACTACCTGGAGCGCTCGCCCCACCAGTTTCTGGAGGGGGCCCTGGTCAGCGCCTGGGCGGTAGAGGCCGAGGCGCTGTATATCTATCTGCGCGATGAGTACCCGGCCTTGCATGGCGTGGTGCGCCAGGCGATTGGCGAGCTGGAGGCCGCGGGCCTGGTGGCGCCGGGCTACATTGTGCTGCGCCGTGGCGCTGGCGCCTATATTTGCGGCGAAGAGTCGGCGATGATCGAGTCCCTGGAAGGCAAGCCGGGCAAACCCAGGCACCGCCCGCCGTTTGTGGCCCAAAAGGGGCTCTTTGATCGGCCGACGCTGGTCAATAATGTCGAGACCGTCTATTGGATTCCGATGATCTGGCAGCGCGGCGCGGAGGCTTTTTCAAGCCAAGGCCGCCATGGCCGCGTCGGGCTGCGCAGTTTCTCGGTGTCGGGCCGGGTCAAACAGCCCGGTGTTTATTTGGCGCCTGCGGGCATCACCCTCAACGAACTGATTGACGAGTATGGCGGTGGCATGGCCGATGGTCACCGCTTGGCAGCCTACCTGCCCGGCGGCGCCTCAGGCGGTATTTTGCCCGCAGCCAAGGCCGATATCCCCCTTGACTTCGATACGCTTCAGGCACATGGCTGTTTTATCGGTTCGGCCGCGGTGATCGTGCTTTCTGATCAGGACAATTTGCGCGGGGTCGCGACCAATCTGCTGGCGTTCTTTGCCGATGAATCCTGTGGCCAGTGCACCCCGTGCCGGGTGGGCACGGAAAAAATGCTCACCCTGCTCGAGCGCAATGAATGGGATGCTGGGCTGATGACGCAGCTCTCCCAGGTGATGATCGATGCCTCCATCTGTGGGCTGGGCCAGGCGGCGCCTAACCCGGTGCTGGGGCTGCTCAAGGATTTTCGCGGCGAACTTGCCGCCCAGAACGTTATCGTCAAGGGGTAGGGGAGATGAACATGAGCATGAGCGAACAGACCCTAGGCTCCAGCTTCACGCTAACGCTGGACGGCGTGGAGGTCAGCGCCCACCCCGGTGAAAGTCTCTGGCAGGTGGCCAAGCGCGTCGGCGAGACCATTCCTCACCTGTGTTTTAAGGACACCAGCGGCTATCGCGCCGACGGCAACTGCCGCGCCTGCATGGTGGAAATCGAAGGCGAGCGCACCCTGGCCGCCAGCTGTCTGCGCGAAGCAGCCCCCGGCATGGTGGTTAATAGTGCAAGCTCCGAACGCGCGCACACGGCCCGCAAGATGGTCATGGAGATGCTGCTGGTCGACCAACCGGAGCGGGAGGATAGCCCCGACCGTGCCAGCCATTTCTGGGCCATGGCCGACCAACTGGCTATTGATGCCACGGCGGTGCGCCGCAAGCTACCTCGGCGTGACGAGCGCGAGACGCCCACCGTGCACCATGTGGCTTCCCGGTCGGACAGCCTGGCGCAGGACAGCAGCCACTCTGCCATGCGCGTCAATCTTGACGCCTGCATCGAGTGCAACCTGTGTGTGCGCGCCTGTCGCGAAGTACAGGTTAACGACGTGATCGGTCTGGCGCACCGAGGGGCGGCGTCCAAGATTGTGTTTGATTTCGACGACCCTATGGGGGATAGCACCTGTGTGGCCTGTGGCGAGTGCGTTCAGGCCTGCCCCACCGGTGCGCTGATGCCCGCTACTGTGGTGGATGGCGAAGGGCGAGGTGATTCGTCTGTGGCTGACCGCAAGGTCGACTCGGTGTGCCCCTACTGCGGAGTGGGCTGCCAGCTTACCTACCACATCAAGGATGACGAGATCCTTTATGTGGAAGGCCGCGACGGCCCCTCTAACGAGAACCGCCTGTGCGTAAAAGGCCGCTTTGGCTACGACTATCCGCGTCATCCATCGCGGCTTACCGTGCCGCTGATTCGTCGCGAGGGCGTGGCGAAAGGGCTCGACCCTGACTTCGATCCTGCCCAACCGCTAACGCATTTCCGCGAGGCGAGCTGGGATGAAGCCCTGGAGGTTGCCGCCAGCGGGCTTGTCGACCTTAAAGCGAGCCATGGCCCTGACTCCCTGGCCGGGTTCGGCAGCGCCAAGTGCTCCAATGAAGAGGCGTGGCTGTTCCAGAAGCTGGTGCGTACCGGTTTTGGCTCCAACCACGTGGATCACTGCACGCGTTTGTGCCACGCCAGTTCAGTAGCGGCACTCATGGAGTGCATTGGCTCAGGCTCGGTGACCGCCTCCTTTATGCAGGCCAGCCAAGCTGATGTGGTGATTCTTACCGGCTGCAACCCGGCAGTGAACCACCCGGTGGCGGCCACCTTCTTTAAACAGGCCGCCAAACGTGGCACCAAGATCGTGATTATCGACCCCCGTGGCCAAGCGTTGGATGCCTATGCCCACCTGAGCGTGCGCTTTTCACCGGGCGCTGATGTGGCACTGTTTAACGCCATTCTCAATGTGATCATCACTGAAGAGCTTTATGACACGGCCTATATCACCGAGCATACCGAGGGCTTCGAGGCCCTGAAAACGCACACGGTGGACATGACTCCCGAAGCGATGAGCGGCCTGTGCGGCGTCGAGCCCGAGACCATCCGCGAGGTGGCAAGGCTCTATGCAACCGCCGAACGGGCGATGATTTTCTGGGGCATGGGCATTTCCCAACACACCCACGGCACTGACAACGCCCGCAGCCTTATCTCGCTGGCCTTGGCCTGCGGCCAGACCGGACGCCCCGGCACCGGCCTGCACCCTTTGCGCGGTCAGAACAACGTTCAGGGCGCGTCCGATGCGGGCCTGATTCCCATGGTCATGCCGGACTACCAACCGGTCAGCGATGACCAGGTACGCGCGGCGTTCGAAGAACTGTGGAATGCAAAGTTGGATCCCACGCCGGGTCTCACCGTGGTGGAAATCATGGATGCCATTACCGCAGGCACTATTCGTGGCATGTACATCCAAGGCGAAAACCCGGCGATGTCCGACCCGGATCTGGCCCATGCTCGGGCCGCCCTGGCCAAGCTTGAACATCTGGTGGTACAGGATCTGTTTGTCACCGAGACCGCCCAGTTCGCCGATGTCATCCTGCCTGCCTCTGCCTGGCCGGAGAAGAACGGCACCGTCACCAACACCAACCGTCAGGTACAGATGGGGCGTGCGGCGTTGCCGCTACCGGGTCAAGCCAAGCCGGACTGGTGGATTATTCAGGAGATAGCCAACCGCTTTGGACTGGGTTGGGATTACCAGCACCCGCGGGATGTCTTCGCCGAGATGAAACAAGGCATGGCCTCTCTCGACCATATCTCCTGGGAGCGGCTGGAGCGCGAGCAGTCGGTCACCTATCCCTGCCCGGCGGAGGACGCGCCGGGGCACGACGTGGTCTTCAGCGATGCGTTTCCCACCGCCAGCGGCCGGGCGAAATTCGCGCCCACCCGGCCGCTACCACCGGATGAGCCGGTCGATAACGACTACCCAACGGTGCTGACTACCGGGCGTCAGTTAGAGCATTGGCATACCGGTTCCATGACCCGCCGCGCCAAAGTGCTCGATGAGTTGGAGCCGGAAGCAGTGGCAAGCCTATCGCCCGCTGAGCTTATCCGGCTTGGAATGGCGCCAGGCGATGACCTGACGATCGCCACACGGCGGGGTTCCATCACCCTGAAAGCGAGAGTCGATCCAGGGATGCCTGAGGGGATGGTGTTTGTGCCTTTCTGCTACGGAGAAGCGGCGGCGAATCTACTGACCAACCCGGCGCTGGATCCGTTTGGGAAGATACCGGAGTTCAAGTACGCGGCATGTCTGTTAACGCCTGCTCGGAAGGCCACGTAAAAGCGAGTTATTCATTAAGCTCCTACTGAAAGTCGTAGGGAGAAGAAAGTAGCCCTTGGTCGCTCAATAAAGGGCGTCTTACCTCTGACGGATCCCCACGAAATAAGTAATTAAATCATAGCGATATAATTGAAAAGGCCTGCATGGATCGGCATGGTGTTAATCGCCAAACCAACACTCTGCCAAAGGAGACCCATGCAGGCCCCTCAATTCTTGCATAATCTGCTGACCTCATCACTCCCCGCGATCCATACCAAACGCCTTCAGACACTGCTCGACATGGTGGGTGCGCTGCTGGGGGAGCGCCGCCTGGGCTTGACTGCCTTGGGTCGCGCCTTGCCAGGGCCTGCGGCGACCAAGCACACCATCAAACGGGCCGACCGGCTACTGGGTAACCCTCACCTGCATCAGGAACGACCTCTGTTCTATTGGCTTGTGGCCAGCCTGCTGATGGGCCACAACACACGTCCGCTGATTCTGGTGGGCTGGTCGCCGATCGATGACCGCGGCCGACAGTTTTTACTGCGTGCCGCGATCCCCTTTGCCGGTCGATCGCTGCCCATCTTCGAGAAGGTTCATTACAAGAACGGCGGTTCTTGCTGCGAAGCGTATCTGTTAGCGGCGCTTACCGAGATTTTGCCTCACGACGCCACACCGATTCTGGTCACCGATGCCGGCTTTCGCACTCCCTGGTTCTACGTCAGCCGGGTGCGTAGTCCGGTTCGCTGCCAGTTGCCAGGGCATGAGTGGCAGCCTGTGGCCGATCTGTTTCCACAAGCGACATCGGTACCGCGTGCCGTGGGCGCCGTCCAGATTGCTGAAAGCAACCCGTTCCCCACTCGGATGGTGCTCTACCATCGGCCGCCGCAGGCGCGCAAATATTGCAACAAGCGTGGAAAGGTCTCCCAGGATGGCGCGAGCCGGACGATTGCCCGGCGCCAAAAGGAACCTTGGGTGCTCGTCAGCAATTTGCCGGAACGCTCAACGTTCGCGAAGAAGCTAGTCGCCATCTACCGACAGCGCATGCAGATAGAGGAAGGTTTTCGCGACGTTAAGAGCCCCTTGTTTGGATTGGGCTTCGGGATGCACCAGTCTCGCCAGGGCAAGCGCATTGAAATCCTGCTGCTGATCGCGATGCTGGCCAATGTCGCCCTGATGGCTGCTGGCCTGTCTGTCCGTGACAGCGGTCAACAGCAGCGTTATCGGCAGGCACAATGTCATGGACATTGGCGGCCGTGGTCTCGATGCTGTGAATTAGCCCAAGCTTATCTTTACTGTTTTTCGTGGAACTAGGCGCAGAGATGATCGTGGCATCGACGATGCTTCCTTCGCGCAGCATCAGGCCATTTTTTGCCAGGTACTTGTTCACCTCCTGGAATAACACCTTGCCAAGGCCGTGGCGTTCCAGAAAATGGCGAAATTTGAGAATCGTGGTTTCGTCCGGCAATCGGTCCAGTTGCAAACCGGCGAAGTGGCGCATGGACTCGATCTCGTAGAGGGCGTCTTCCATGGCCGGATCGCTCAGGTTGTAAAACAACTGCATGCAATGGACACGGAGCATGGCAGACAACGGATACGGAGGCCACTAGCAAGCTGTTACGGTAGCTTTTGCATAACGGCAGTCGAAGGTATAGATGGACAACCTAACAGTTCAGCGAGCAGTTTGACGCCATTAGCGAGTTCTAGTCGTAACGCGAAAAAAGCCCCATGAGTTTTCTTTTGCTGCTTGTGGCTTAATACAGATTATCATAAGCGAAGCCGTCAGCATTCATGCTATCGAGATTGCTGGTAAAAACGCAGGTGCGGGATAACTAGATCAATCGGCAAAGTATCAAAAAGTGCTGATGGAATAATGGCTGTTGGCAATTTGGGTGCTGAACCATGTGTTTATATCAGTAACTCACTGGCCGTTGTAAGTCACCGATGTATACTGTGCTGACTCGGGCAAACAGCTACGGTTAACTTTTGAGCAAGGTATGAGTTACTAGTAATTTCAACTGTAGGCGCATAGGTTTAAAGCGCTTGGGTTTCAGTCAGGCTGCTTGATGCCTGAGTGGGTAAATGCTGTGTAGTTGAAAGGGATGCTGCCTTCAAAGAATGATGATCGGTGCAACTGATGTCGCTCTATATGAGCCTACTTCTTTTGCTGATAAATAAAAGCCGCCACGCGTTAGCGTCGGCGGCAGGCTAATGCTTCTACTCTCTAGCGCTATTGTGCCTGCAACATAGGTGTCTCTGGCCGCCAGAAAACGTTTTGCCCAATCCGGCTAAAGCCCCACTGGCTTTTGCTACGAAACGCACGTTGTTGGTTATCTGTCATGGCGCTTTGCCCATCTGCATCACGAATGTAGCGAGCCAGTGTCATGGCTGCTGGCTGGCCGTAACGCGCACCCGGTGAAGCACATGTCCAAATATGGCGTAAGGTCATCGCGATATCGGGTTCATGTTGATCTAAGTAGGCAAGGCCATAGGCACATGCTTCTAGCGTAAATGCATCGTGGCTACAGAGCTTCCAGGCCGCGTTAGGCTTGCCTTTCGAGTCGTAAGTATAGGTCTTGCCAATATCGTGTAACAATCCCGCCACAAAGCACGTTTCCTGCATCAGGCGGGACATAGAGGGCTCGTTAAGACGTAGCATCGCCACGGCATTGTTAGCGACGTTCAACGAATGCTCTAGCAAGCCGCCCGGGTAGGCATGGTGATAATTGACGCTGGCCGGCGCATTCAAAAAAGCTTCAAGACGATCCTTGCGTTCCAGTACCCGCGTCAAAAACACTCGAAGGCATTCTGATTGAAGCGACTGCACGGTCGCGACTAACTTATCGAATACTTCTGGCACCGGGGAGTACACTCGCGGCAACGACTGCAGTGTATTCAACTTGATCACTTCCTCTCGGGTCGCCTTGCGAAACTCATCAAGTAAGAATTGGCCTGACAAACACTTCACTCCGGAAGCGGTAACAAAGTCTAGATGGCCGATGCGCTCCGGTACCGTTGTTTTGCTCAAGTTGAGCATCGCGATGTGGTCCCCCACACAATCGCTTAGCCGCAGCTTTAAGAAGGGTATTTGCGCGTTATCAAACTCAACCACGCGTCCGGTAAGGCGGTAAGTGCCCGTGAAGGTGCGAGACAGATGAGTAGTGACATTATCAAGCCGTTTCATGGCGCTGCTCCTTCTGGGGCTTAGTGGGTGTGGTGTTGCCTAACAAACGCTCAAAGGCTGAGCCATCCATACGGGTGGCATTGGGGACGTAACGCGAATAGACCTTGAACAGCATCTCGGTTGAACTGTGGCCGAGCATTCGCGCCACCCATTCTGGGTTTTCGCCAGAAGCCAAAAAGAGTGTCGCGGCAGTATGGCGTGTTTGATAAGGACGGCGTTTGGTCAGCCCAAGAGACTTGAGCAAGGGATACCACACGCGCTTCGTCACATTATTGTGATCAAGCGGCTGCCCCAATTGATTGCAGAACACGTATTGGCTCATATGCCCAGTGGCGGCGTACTGCGTTTTGAGGGCGTCATACACCTGCCCGAACATGGGTATTTCTCGTTGTGACCCATCGGTCTTGGTATATTCCGTTTCGCCATTAATCAGTGTTTCGCGTACTAAGATCTCTCGCTTAGCAAAATCAACGTTTTTCCACTTCAACCCATCGACTTCACCGGTGCGCATGCCCGTAAAAAAGCGCACGGTGTAATAGTTGCAATAGTCTGGGCGGACCTTGTCAATGATGCGTTGCACCTCGTGTAGCGAAAACGGTTCGATGTGCGTCTTCTGTAGCTTTAACGGCTTGATGTTCTTGTACGGCGTCTCGAAATCGAACCGCTCGGCCGCCTCATCGAGCACCATACGCAAAATGGACATATGGCTGTTGATCGTTTTAGGCGATACCAGCCCTGTGGCACCGCGGCCCTTGCGCTTGGCTAGTTTGGTGCGGAACGCCAGGATGTCCGCCTTGGTGATCTCTCCGATGTGTTTTTTCCCAAATGCAGGCTTAAGTGAGCTATCCAAGATCGAACTCACATTGCGGACGTGAGAGGCGCGCCAGAGTTATTGTCAAATTCTGTGTATGGCCGGTCAGGCGGTAGTCCTGTCTGACTGATCGGTCAAGGGTTCGCCGTCCTTGAACTGGACGTTGTTCACGACCAGCTCCAGCTTGTTGAACCCCTTGATCCGCTTCCAGCGCTTCTGGGCGCTCTGAAGCAGCTTGAAGACCATCGCCAGGGTCGTCGCTCTGGAGCCGCAGTTCCGGCTGCGCTTGCTCCGCAGGCGGACCGTGGCGAAGGTCGACTCGATCGGGTTGGTGGTGCGGATATGCACCCAGTGTTCTGCCGGGTAGTCATAGAACGCTAGCAGCTCCTCCCGATCCTTGGCCAGGCACTCCA
>NZ_LVIA01000010.1:0-18339 GCF_001596805.1 Halomonas sp. KX33721
TGCCGCCAGCGTTCAATCTGAGCCATGATCAAACTCTTCAGTTTAAGATCAATGCGATCCTTACTCGCTGCCCGAAGGCAACAAAAGCGGATCAAACTTGGCTCAAGGTTCAAACGAACTTGAAAGATGTGAACATCTTTCTTGTGCGCTTGCCTTGATAATTGGTGATTTATCACCCTCATCGGCAAGCGCCCACATGAATTACCTGATCAAATTGTTAAAGAGCAACTTTCTTAAGTTCGCTGTACTGGCTCGATGACCTGAACCGTGTTGCCTCAGCGAGGAAGGCGTATTCTACGCACTTCCTGGTGTTTGTCAACCGCTGTTTTTTAGCGAGTGAAGCGAGCGATCTAAACGACAACAAGACGGCTCTAACTTCCTGACAAAGCAGAGGTTTTTCAACCTCATTCACCGCTGGTAACGCTGGGCGTCCCCGGCAGCGGATGCGTACTTTACGGATTCGCGGCCGGGTTGGCAAGAGGGTTTTGAAAAAAAAGCGGCAGACGATGCCAAAGGCAAGTCTGCCGCAAACCACCGATCAGTACCCTGACCAGAGAGTGCCTGGTAAACGCCTAGACTTAAATCTCAAAGCCCAAGCCAAAATCTTCGCTCGAGATGGCCATTAAGCTGCCCGCTCCCGCCTGAATCATTGCCGCGTGCGCTTTGGTACGCGGTAACAAGCGCTGGTAATAGAACCGTGCGGTATTCAACTTTGTCTTATAGAACGCGGCATCATCACCGTCCTGGGAGGCAGCCGCCTGCTTGGCAGCACGTGCGAACAGGTAAGCAACCGTCACGTAGCCTGAGTACATCAAGTAATCGACGCTGGCAGCCCCCACCTCTTCACGGTCCTGCATCGCTTTCATACCGATGCCCATGGTGAGCTCGCCCCACTCAGCGTTCAGCTTAGCCAGCGGCTCAATAAATTCTTTCAATGCGGAGTTATCCGCTTCTGCTTTGCAGAACTTGTGAATCTCTTTGGTGAATACTTTCAGCGACTCACCTTGACTCATCAGTACTTTGCGCCCCAGCAGATCAAGCGCTTGAATACCGGTCGTACCTTCATAGAGGCGTGTGATGCGCGCATCGCGTACCAGTTGCTCCATGCCCCACTCTTTAATAAAGCCGTGGCCACCAAAAATCTGCACGCCTTCATTGGTACACTCGAAGCCCACTTCCGTCAGAAACGCTTTCACGATGGGCGTCAGTAGGCCGAGGAGAGTCTCGGCACGCTCTTTCTCTGCCCCCGGCGCGCCGTGCTCAACAATATCCAGCATCTGAGCGGTATACAGCACCAGCATGCGGCCGCCTTCAGCGAAGGCTTTTTGCGTCAGCAGCATACGGCGTACATCAGGGTGCACAATAATAGGATCAGCGACTTTATCCGGCGCTTGGACACCCGACAGCCCGCGCATTTGCAGACGATCGCGCGCATAGCTCAGCGAGTTCTGGAAACTTGCCTCCATCAACCCTAGCCCTTGGATACCTACGCCTAGGCGAGCAGCGTTCATCATGGTGAACATGCAGGCCAGGCCTTTGTTGGGCGCGCCCACTAGGTAACCCGTTGCGCCGTCAAAGTTCATGACGCAGGTGGCATTACCATGGATACCCATTTTGTGCTCAAGCGAACCACAGCTGACGCCATTGCGCTCGCCAGGGTTGCCCGCAGCGTCCGGCAGAAATTTGGGCACAACGAATAGCGAAATACCTTTAGATCCTTCAGGAGCATCTGGAAGTTTGGCCAGCACGAGATGGACGATGTTCTCAGCGAGATTGTGTTCACCGGCTGAGATAAAGATTTTGGTACCCGTAATGTGATAAGCACCATCTTCAGCGGGCACTGCACGGGTTTTGATCAAACCCAGGTCAGTACCGCAGTGCGGCTCCGTCAAGCACATGGTGCCAGTCCAAACACCTTCTACCAGCTTGGTGAGGTATGTCGCCTTCTGCTCATCCGTACCGTGATGACGAAGCGCATCCGCCGCACCATGTGACAAGCCCGGGTACATACCCCACGCTAAGTTAGTAGCGCAGATCATTTCAGAGAGCATCATCGCCAATGAGTGCGGAAGGCCCTGACCACCCTGCTCAGGATCTGCCGCCAAACTCGGCCAACCGCCTTCAACATACTGCTGATAGGCTTCTTTAAATCCTTTAGGAGCTTTCACCTCACCCCCTTCCAGCAAGCACCCCTCCTCATCACCGCTTTGGTTAAGAGGTAGCAGCACCTCACGAGCAAAGCGACCACCCTCTTCCAAAATCGCACTCACGACATCTGGCGAGGCATCTTCACCATTGGGTAATGCGGCGTAGTGGCTTGGGTAATCAAACATTTCGTCCATCACGAAACGTATGTCACGCAGAGGGGCTTGATAGCTGGGCATGTCACTTCTCCTAAACAGGGGGCTGAAAGGGCTGGGCTTTACCAACGGCTTTCAAACACATGTTTGAAAATTAGCGCGCTCACACAGCACAGTCAAGCAGTCGTTTGAATTAAGCTCAAAAACCGACTACAACTTTGGTCGCTATAACTACAATACCCTGTTTTACATACAAAAAAGCCTGCTCGAAATATGAGCAGGCTGGCCAGGAGCAGTGTGCTTAAAACGGATTACTGCATGCGTATACCGCCATCCAAACGAATCACCTCTCCATTAAGCATGGGGTTGGTAATGATTTGCTCTGCTAACAGCGCAAACTCTTCAGGTTTCCCCAAACGCTTGGGGAAAGGCACGGCAGCAGCCAATGCCTGAGCAGCCTCATCCGGGATTTCGCTCATCATTGGCGTCTCAAACACCCCAGGAGCAATCGCCATAACGCGAATGGCATGACGAGATAACTCTCTTGCCGCTGGCAGGCTCATTCCCACAACCCCCGCCTTAGAAGCGCTGTAGGCACACTGCCCCACTTGCCCATCAAACGCCGCAATAGAAGCCGTGTTGATAATCACACCACGCTCACCGCTATCACCGGGCGGGTTGTTAGCCATCGCAGCAGCAGCGAGCCGCATCACATTAAAAGTGCCAACTAAGTTGATATGGACCGTGCGCGCATAGCTATCAAGGTCGGCAGGATTACCTTCTCGATCCACTAACTTGGCGACGCTCACCACACCCGCACAGTGAACCACCCCAGAAAGCCCGCTTTCGCCACCCAACGCCACCGCCGTATTCACCGCCTGCTGCATATCAGCGGCAGAGGTGATATCAGCGACACAGGCTTTAGCCTGAGCACCCAGCTGTTCTGCTAGATTCAACACCCGATCACTCATATCGCACAGCACTACATTGGCACCAGCGTTTACCAGCCGTTCTGCCGTGGCCGCACCAAGACCTGAGGCAGCGCCAGTAATCAAAAACGTACGGTCCTTTACCTGCATAGCACTCTTCCTATGAATTATGAGTTATCGCGCACTTGCTCTGCCGCTTGGGCACGCAGCTTAAAGCGCTGAATCTTGCCGCTGGGGGTTTTAGGTAGCTCATCGACAAACTCAATCACCCTGGGGAAAGCGTGGGTAGAGAGCCGTTCGCGCACCTGCTGGCGAATCTCTTCCGCCAGGGCATCGCTGGGTTCGAAGCCGTCGCGCAACACGATGTAAGATTTAATCACTTCGCCACGAATCTCGTCTGGCTGCCCCACCGCCGCGGATTCCGCCACCGCTGGATGTGTCATCACGCTATTTTCAACGTCTGTCGGGCCCACCCGATAACCTGCAGTAGTGATGATGTCATCGTCGCGGCCTGCGAACTGGAACGAGCCATCCTCATTACGAATCACCACATCGCCGGTCAGGTAGTAACCGTTAACGAAGGGGTCTTTCTCCTGCCAGGTATAGCCTTGGAAAAAGTGGGCGGGTGAGTTCTTGATATCCACCGCCAATACACCGGGCTCACCGGGTGGCAGCTCGTTATATTCCGCATCAAGAATGGCCAGTCGGTAGCCCGGCATAGGAACGCCCATGGCACCTACATGTTTGGGATGCTCAAGAGAGTGGTGGTTATTACAGGTCATCCCGGTTTCCGTTTGGCCGTAATGATCCATCACCGGGCAACCCAACGATTTTTCTACCCAAGTAACGACCTCCGTATTCAGCGGCTCCCCAGCAGAGCTGGCTGCTCTCAGCGTTAAGGTTTGATGGGCGTCATCAAATAAGCCTGACGCTTTCATCAAACGGTATGCCGTAGGTGCCGCTGCAAAATTGGTGATGCGATGGCGCTTCATAAATGCCAGCGCCCCCTCTGCACTAAAACCGGCCTCACAAAAATGCGTGGTAACGCCCAACAGCAGCGGCCCTGCAATCGCATAATAAAGTCCGTAGGCCCAGCCAGGGTCCGCCATATTCCAGAAGCGGTCATCTTCACGAAGGTCAACCGCCAGCTCCATATAGAGCGCAAATGCGGTCATACCCGATAACGGCACGGCGACCCCTTTGGGCTTACCCACCGTGCCGGAAGTAAACATCTGAAGAAACGGCTTATCCGGCGAAAGCCGGGGCGGTGCTTCACTCGTTGACGTATACGTCAATGCGATCTGCCAATCGAGGTCGTTGGCATGCTCACTGGTTGCACCGCCCACGGCTAAAACGGGCGGACACTGGCTCAACCCATCAAACTTGTAGCGATTGGCATGATCGGTAATAACCAACTTGGTATCGGCACGGCTAAGACGGTAATCCACGGCGTCCGGCCCAAAGGCAGTAAACAGCGGCTGGTAGACGGCCCCAATGCGCCACGTTGCCAGCACGGTGATCAGCAAATTAACAGAACGAGGCAGCATGCAGGCAATCCGGTCGCCTTCACCGAACCCTTGGCTTTTGAACCAGCCCGCCAATTGGCCGCTCTGCTGATCAAGTTCGGAATAGGTCAGCGTATAGGTTTGGCCCTGGGTATCTTCATGTACTAGCGCCAATACATCACCACGCCCTTGGCGCACATGCCGTCCACAACAGGCGTCAAAGGCGTTTAAATATCCATCCTGATGGTCGTCAAGTTTGGCGATAACGCTATCAACCGAAAAGCTTTCAAAAAAAGTCGAATACGGGGGAAGTGACGTGGCTGTTGCTGTCATGACGGCTCTCTTATGTTGTTGGTCGTGAGCACTCGGGCAGGCAGGATTCAACGTAGTGCTGGCATTATTGTGCGTTTACGTTAACGGAAACCTACCGATAGACCAACGCTAAAAGCATTTACCCAAGAGCGCAAGCCACAAGCGCGGCCATGAGGTTAGACGTTGGTCGATTGGGAAGAGACAGCGCCAAGCATTAGCGCGACAGGATCATTGCCACCAGCTCATCAGCAAGGTCGTCTGGGGTGCGCGGGCCATTGGGGTCATACCAACGAACGGTCCAGTTCAACGCGCCTAAAATAAAGCGGGAAACGAGGAAGCGGTCGCCATGAATCAACCCTTCCGCCAGAGCATCATCAATCACCTCAACCCACATCGCCTCATAAGCATCGCGTAGGTGGCTAAGGTGGGCGCTGGCAGCGGGGTCTAACCGTCGCCATTCAAACAGCGCCACCACGTGAGCATTACGATCTGCAAACAGCGTTTCCAGGTGCGCCCTTGCCATGGCATGCAGCCGAGCTTCTGCACTGTCGGGGCAAGATTGCAACGCGGCTTTTGCGATGCCTAGTGCGTTCTGAGTGCCCTCCTCAATCACTGCTGCCAGAATTTCCTGCTTATCTTTGAAGTGGTGAAACAGGCTGCCGGACTTGATGCCCATTTCCTGGGCCAACATGCGCACCGTGGTGCGATCAAAGCCCTCTTGGACGAATAGCTGAGCTGCTAAGCGCGTCAATTCCTTGCGGCGAGGAGATGCATTCATTACATTCATGTCATTTACACTAGCGCTTGCTTGGTTACTTAGGAGAAGACCACAGCCCCGCGAATGGGTCAACGCATCGCTAATCGCTCAGCCAGATAATCACAAAAAATCTATCAGGAGATAGAATGAGTAGCGCTACCGACGTCGTCTTTTTATCCGCCGCCCGCACCCCAATGGGCGGTATGATGGGCAGCCTTTCCAGCATGAGCGCCCCCGAACTTGCCGCAGTTGCCATCCGTGCCGCTATTGAACGCGCAGGTATCGACGCTGCCGCTATTGAAGAGGGCATCATGGGCTGCGTTTTGCCTGCTGGCGTTAAACAGGGCCCCGCACGCCAGGCGATGCGCCAAGCAGGCATTCCCGATGCCAACGGTGCCACCACCATCAATAAACTCTGCGGGTCAGGCATGAAAGCCACCATGCTCGCACATGATTTGATCAAGGCCGGTAGCGGAGAGATTTTATTAGCAGGCGGCATGGAGTCTATGTCGAATGCGCCTCATGTACTCACTAAGGCACGCGGCGGCTATCGACTGGGCCACGGCGAGCTCAAAGATCATATGTTCCTGGATGGCCTTGAAGATGCCGAAACCGGCAAACTGATGGGCGCCTTTGCGCAGGATGTAGCTACAGAGCGCGGCTATACCCGCGAGCGGCTGGATGACTTCGCCATTGCTTCCCTGGAACGAGCGATGGCTGCCACCAACAATGGCGATTTAGATGCCGAAATGGCCCCTGTCACGGTCACCACGCGCCAGGGCGACACCGTTGTTTCTCACGATGAGCAGCCCTTCCAAGCCAAGCTGGATAAAATCCGCCAGCTGCGTCCTGCATTTGCTAAAGATGGCACCATCACAGCAGCTAACTCTAGCTCCATCTCCGATGGTGCATCAGCGCTCATCTTAGCAAGCCACGAAGCCGCACAGCGCCATGGTGTTAAACCGCTGGCAAAAATGCTTGGACACGCCACCCACTCACGTCATCCCAGCGAATTTACCATTGCCCCTGTAGGCGCGATTGAAAAGCTGATGAAAAAGCTTGGCTGGGGAGTCAACGACGTCGATCTGTTTGAGATCAATGAAGCCTTCGCCGTCGTGACCCTCATGGCCATAGACGACCTGGGCTTACCCCATGAGAAGGTGAACGTGTTTGGCGGTGCTTGCGCTCAAGGTCACCCCATTGGCTCCACCGGCTCCCGTATTATCGCCACGCTAATTCATGCCCTGCGCACGAAAGGCGGCAAACGCGGTATTGCCAGCCTTTGCATTGGCGGCGGTGAAGCCACCGCCGTTGCCGTTGAGCTCATGGATTAAACACTCACCGCAGCATCACACAGTACAGTGCCCATCCGCGTCTTGGCAGCCACTATGCCAAGGCGCGCATATCGTCTTTATGATCGCGATTACTCAATTCAGCGCTGGCCATTGCCTGCCAATCCAACTGCTCCAGAGGCTGCTCCGCCTCTTCGTCATCATGTACGTCAGGTACTGGGGCCTCCTCAATAATACGGAACTGTCCCGCGTACTCACGCATCTGCAGCGCCTCTTGGGTTAACCCCTCGGCGCTTTGTGCCGTTTGGTTGACCAAGCGCATCGTATCTTGAGTCGTCGCGTCGATTTGCGTGACAGCAACGTTCACTTCTTCAATACCGCGACGCTGCTCTTCAGAGGCTTTGGCCATTTGCGCCATCAAGTGTTCTACCTGAGTCGCCGCTTGCATGATTGCCCGAGTGTGCTCGCCTGCCTGTTGAGAAAGTTCGCTACCCTGCTCAACGCTTTTACTCGAGGCCTCAATACGTGCACGAACATCGTGAGCAGCATCGGCACTGCGCGTTGCCAGCGCCCTAACTTCACTAGCCACTACAGCAAATCCGCGTCCATGCTCGCCAGCCCGCGCCGCCTCTACAGAGGCGTTCAATGCCAAAATATTGGTTTGGAACGCAATGCTTTCGATCACCTTGATAATGCTTTGAATTTCTTCGGAGTGCTCGTTGATAGACTGCATGGTGGCAATAAACTGAGCGATCACTTCATCGCCCTGCTGCGCTTTGTGAGACACGTCGGTGGTAGAGCGATTTACATGCGCGGCGCTTTCTGCGTTTTGATTCACCGTCGCGGTGAGCTGCTCAAGGCTAGCAGCCATTTGCTGAAGCGCTGATACCTGAGAATCGGTTTGTCCAGCCAACTGCTGGCTTTGCGTCGCCATGGCTTGGCTGTCGCTATACACCTGCTGGCTGCTGTTATTGAGATGATTCACGGTGGTGGTTAATGAACGCTGCATATTCGCCAGCTCGCTAAACAGCTGGCCAATTTCATTATTGGCGTGCGCCTCTACCGGAGAGGATAAATCGCCCTTAGCAATACGTTTAAAGTGTTGAGTAATAACCCGCAGCGGCCGCAAAACGTTCCGACGTACGCCCCATACGACTAGGCCTACGACTAGCAGCGCCAGCACGACGACACCCACCACTCCCATGAAGAGCAGCGATGAAACGTTCTCGAAACGCTCAGACAAACCAGCGCCACGGGCCACTGAATAGCCGTAAAACGCTTCCGCGGTGTTAACGAACTGCTGACTGCTATCATCCACCCGAGATTCGCCAGAGAGAAAGCCACGCACATCGCGCTCTTCTAGCATCATCATCTGCAGGCTAAGGTTGTTATTTACCAGGGATTGAAAATTGCTCGCCAACTGGCCGACCAGCTCGGGCTGCTCCCCCTCCGGAAAGCTCGCTTGGAAAGCTTCAAAATGCGTGGCCGCCGATGCCAGCAACCGATCCGACTCTTCCAGAAGCGGCTCTGGACGATCAAACGAGGGAGTGCGAATCAGCTCAGCTGCCCGATTCATCTGTACCCTGGCACGCAACAGCTGTGTGTAAGCGCTATTTAGCTCGCGCACCTGAGCCATGTCGCGTTGTTGCATCGATGTAAAGGCATCGCGGCCAAACTGGTTGGCAAAAAGCCCTAAGCCACCAATGGCAAGCACAAGGCAAGTAAAAGTCACGAGTACCAGCGTCCAACTCGCCTTGACGCTTAAATTATTGATAAATTTCATGGTGCACCCTGTCGAGATAGAAA
This sequence comes from Halomonas sp. KX33721, assembly GCF_001596805.1. Lineage (NCBI taxonomy): Bacteria > Pseudomonadati > Pseudomonadota > Gammaproteobacteria > Oceanospirillales > Halomonadaceae > Halomonas > Halomonas sp. KX33721. The sequence continues at coordinate 8,902 of NZ_LVIA01000010.1, forward strand.
TGATCAGCTTTTTTGCAGCGGTAGCCACAGCTGTAAACGGCGGCGGATCTCGAACAGCGCCTGCTCGTAAGCGTCCAACTTACTGATCAGACGAGGGTCACGGATGTCCCAGAATAAAATTTCGCCTGCTTTCCCTTGCCAATCGCGGCACGCCTGCTGAGCTTTGTCACACAGCACGATCACTACGTCGAACGCTTCGTTCTCGAACTGATCCAGCGACTTACTGTGCAGCCCCTCTGTCGAAAGACCCTGCTTTTTTAAGGCTTCAAGGGTTAGCGCATGAGGCTCGTCGGGTTCAGAGCCTGCACTGAAGGATTCGAAGCGATCACCGGCCATATGGCGAAGTAGCACTTCTCCCATGAGAGAGCGCGCAGAATTGGCATTACAGAGAAAGAGCACGCGACGCTTCGACATAATTCAACAACCTCTTATTTAATTTTACATCGCCACCATACGCCCAGATGATGACGGAGATATTGCAGCTCAAGCAGGCGGCTAGAAATATACGAAAAAACATATATCATGAAAGCCATCTATTGCTGCTTTCACCAAGGAGCCCCCATGGCCCTGCTTGCGGATTTACCCAATCTCGACCCTGAGCTCTTCCAAGCCCCTAGCCTCGAATCATTGGGGTTACCGCCCTCTTCGCGCCCTGCACCAAAGGTGCTGCTGCTGTACGGATCACTACGCGAGCGCTCATTTAGTCGCTTGGCGGTTGAAGAGGCCGCCCGCCTGCTGAACGCGATGGGCGCTGAAACACACATTTTTAACCCGCGTGGCCTGCCGCTTCCTGATGCCGAAGATGCCAGCCACCCTAAGGTGGAAGAGCTGCGCTCCCTAGCACAGTGGGCAGATGGGATGGTGTGGTGCTCGCCAGAGCGTCACGGGGCGATGACAGGCATTATGAAAGCACAAATTGATTGGATACCCCTGGCTTTGGGCGGCGTACGCCCTACCCAAGGCAAAACCCTGGCCGTGATGCAGGTCTGCGGTGGTTCACAATCTTTTAACACGGTGAACCAGCTGCGCATTTTGGGCCGCTGGATGCGCATGGTGACGATCCCTAACCAATCGTCCGTGCCCAAAGCCTTTATGGAGTTCGATGACAACGACCGCATGAAGCCCTCGCCGTTTTATGATCGCATCGTGGATGTCATGGAAGAACTCGTAAAATTCACTCTACTGGTACGAGAGCGCAGCGACCTGCTCACCGACCGATACTCAGAGCGTAAAGAGAGCGCCGAAGAGCTCTCCAAGCGCGTTAACCAGCGGGCCATATAATCAAGGAGCGAGCATGTCACATCAGGAGAAGGCAGCCCCCAGCAGTGCTGATATGGGGCTTTTTGAACGCTATCTGTCGCTTTGGGTCGCCGCTGCGATTGTGGCCGGTATTGCGCTAGGCCAGTGGGCTCCCGCCATTCCCGAGGCTCTTTCACGCTTTGAATACGCGCAGGTGTCGATTCCGATCGCTGTACTGATATGGGCGATGATTTTTCCCATGATGGCGCAAATTGACTTTAGCGCGATCGCTGGCGTGCGCCGCCAGCCAAAAGGGCTGGCCATCACCACCACGGTGAACTGGCTCATCAAACCCTTCACCATGTTTGCCCTAGCATGGCTATTTTTTTATGGTGATTTTTAAACCTTGGATTCCTGATGCGCTGGCCAGCCAGTACCTTGCGGGGGCCATTTTGCTGGGTGCGGCGCCCTGCACCGCGATGGTTTTCGTCTGGAGCTACCTTACCCGTGGCGATGCGGCCTACACGCTGGTACAAGTCGCCCTCAACGACCTGATCATGCTGTTTGCCTTTGCGCCGATCGTGGTCTTTCTGCTGGGTATTTCCAATATTCAGGTACCCTGGGATACGGTGCTGCTGTCGGTAGTGCTCTACATCGTCATTCCCCTGGCGGCAGGTTACCTCACGCGGAAAACCCTTATCGCTAAGCGCGGTGCCGATTGGTACGACAACGTCTTTATGAAGCGCATTGGCCCGGTCACGCCGATGGGGCTGATCATTACCCTGGTACTGCTTTTCGCGTTTCAGGGCGATGTCATTCTGAACAATCCGCTGCATATTGTGCTTATCGCCATTCCGCTAATTCTGCAGACGTTTTTAATCTTCTTCATTGCCTATGGCTGGGCGAAAGCGTGGCGCGTCCCGCACAATATTGCCGCACCCGGGGCGATGATTGGCGCCAGCAACTTTTTTGAGCTTGCCGTGGCCGCCGCCATTGCGCTGTTTGGTCTGCAATCGGGCGCTGCTCTAGCAACGGTGGTGGGTGTACTGGTAGAGGTACCGCTGATGCTGGCCCTGGTGCGCATTGCCAATAACACGCGTCAGCACTTCCCTACTCATGCTTAAGGAGCCTGCTTGATGGCGCACTATTTGATTTTTCTCGGCTCAACCAGAACGTCAACGCCTCCCGCGCCTGCTCGCCTGGGCGAGCGGGTAGCCAAAGCGTGCTTGCAGTTACTCAGCGCACAGCGCGATACGACGGCGGAGATTATTGACCCGCTCTCACTCGATTTGAGCGGCCCGTTTAAACCGCATTTTGCCTACTCCGCCTCTACGGTTCCGGATGATCTGGACGCCCTGGCAATAAAAATTGATCAAGCAGATGGCTACGTCATGGTCAGCCCTGAGTACAACCACGCCATGAGCCCAGCACTGAGTCATTTACTGAATCACTTTGGCGCGTCGCTATTTGCGTTCAAACCCAGTGCCATTGTCACCTACTCCATGGGCCAGTGGGGCGGTGCCCGCGCTGCGGTGAATATGCGCTCCTTTCTGTCTGAGCTGGGCTGCTTGCCTGTCTCAGCGATGATACATATCCCAAAGGCTCATGAAGCCCTCGATAACGATGGACAATTTCATGCAGAGCAAGAGCGCTGGGAAGGCTATTTTGGTCGGACGCTAGTGCAATTGATGTGGTGGGCAAACGCCGCCAAAGCGTATAAAGCCGAGCAAGACCCCACCCGCTTATCCCCTGCTATCAATCAAACTCCTAGTCAGCGTGACGCTCCTCCATGTCAGTAATCATTTATCACAACCCTAACTGCGGCACATCGCGCAATACCCTGGCCATGATCAAGGCATCAGGGGAGTCCCCTGAAGTGATCCTCTACCTTGAAACACCGCCTAGCCGAGAGCGATTGGTAGAGCTACTGGCGATGATGAAGCTACCACCGCGAGAGCTGCTGCGCCGCAAAGGCACGCCTTACGATGAACTCACATTGGATGACCCGACGTTAAGCGATGATCAGCTTATCGACGCCATGATGGCACATCCAATCCTCATCAATCGCCCTATCGTCATCACACCCAAAGGCGCAAAACTCTGCCGACCTTCCGAACAGGTGTTGACGCTGCTGGACCGGCCGGTGGCACACTTTGTGAAAGAGGATGGTGAGCATGTTGCCTATCCACCGACGTAAGGGGCGCTCAAGAAGCGATGGACCCGATCATTGAAATAGAAGAAAAAGCTGCCGCTTTTATCAAGCAACAAGGGGGTGTGGTCACGGTACGGTTTTCACCCCGTCACGGCTGCTGCGGCGGCACGTCGCGCATCGCCATCGCTGAGACATCTACCCCCAAAGAGACCTCAACATTTGAATGCCACCAGATGGAAGAAACAACGCTCTGGATAGCGCCAGAGCTTACCTATCAGGGCTTACGACTCCGGGTGGAAGGGTGGTGGAAGCTGCAGCGGCTATTCGTCGATGGTGCCCCGCTACGCGCTGGGCACTAGGACACGCCCGCGCCGTGAATCGGCATGGTGCACATCGCTCACGCTGCCTGCTTAGGCAATGCAAGGGCCATCATAGAGCTTGCCGCCACCAAGGCAGCCGCCACCCAAAGGCAGGCACTCAGGCCGTATTCCATGTAGAGCCACCCGGAGAGCAGCGTGCCGACCAAGCGCCCCATGGCATTGGCCATATAGTAAAACCCGACGTCCATCGAGACGCCGTCAGCGCGGGCATAGTGAACGATCAGATAACTGTGCCAACTGGAGTTCACGGCAAACAGCACGCCAAACGCCAACAGGCCCACCACCAGCCAGCCCACCTGCGCCAAGGGAAGTAGCGCAAGCAGAATGGCCAGAACGGCCAGGGCGGCGGCCCAGCCAGCGGTGATGGTTCGCGCATCGCCTTTTAGCAGGGCTGTGAGTTTTGGTGCTTGGGTTTGTACGCCACCATAGCCGATGATCCAGGCCGCCAATAGGCCACCTACGGTCCAGTGGCTCCAGCCGTGTTGATCATAAAGAAAGACCGGCAGCGCCACGACAAACCACACATCACGAGAAGCAAACAGACAAAACCGCGCGGCCGAGAGCACGTTGATGGCGCGGGATTTTGAAAAGATCTCATAGAACTTGGGTTTGACTTTTTGCTTGCCTAAATCTGCTTTGAGGCGCCAGAGCGATAGTAGCAGCACAGCACCCAGCATGATGGCCATGGCAATGACCGCCCCACGAAAGCCAATCAACGTGAGCAGTACACCGCCAACGAAAAAGCCCAGGCCTTTCAGGGCATTTTTAGAGCCGGTCAACATAGCGACCCAGCGGTATAAGGCGCTGTTGGCATTGGCACTCGTGGCCGGCACCAGCACCTTCACGGCGCTTTTAGCGCTCATTTTATTGAGGTCTTTGGCAATGCCCGACAGCGCCTGGGCGGCCATTACCCACACAACGGTCAGCATACCAGCAGGGACCATTAGCATGGCGAGCGCCACAATTTGCAGCCCTAGCCCCACATTCATAGTGCGGTTCAAGCCCAGTCTCGCCCCTAGCCAGCCGCCCACCAAGTTCGTTACCACGCCAAACGCTTCATAGAACAGAAACAGCATGGCGATTTGCAGCGGCGAGTAGCCGAGCTGGTGGAAATACATTACCACCAGCATCCGCAGCGCGCCGTCGGTAATGGTGAACGCCCAGTAGTTGCCGGTAATCAGCATGTACTGGCGCACCTCGAACGGTAGCGCCTTGACGTTATCCAGCAGCGATTCAGCCACGACCAACCGGCTCCCCACCCACCATAAGTGCCAGCTCGGCGGTACGATTGGCGTAACCCCACTCATTGTCGTACCACGCGTAGAGCTTTAACTGAGTGCCGTTCACCACCATGGTAGAGAGGGCATCAATAATCGAGCTACGCGGGTCCGTACGGTAGTCAATCGATACCAGCGGGCGCTCTTCATAGCCCAGAATGCCTTTGAGGGGGCCATCGGCGGCAGCTTGAGCGCTTGATTCACCTCATCAACGGTCACTTCTCGTTCAAGCTCGAACACCATATCGGTGAGCGATGCATTAGCCAGCGGTACGCGGATCGCGTGGCCGTTAAGTTTGCCTTCCAGTTCAGGGAAAATTGCCGTAATGGCTTTCGCCGAGCCCGTGGTAGTAGGGATGAGACTCATGCCGCAGGCGCGGGCACGACGCAGGTCTTTATGAGGTGCATCCAAAATGGTTTGGGTATTGGTAATGTCATGCACGGTGGTCATGGAACCGTGACGAATACCAAAATGCTCAAGAATCACTTTGACGACCGGCGCTAGGCAGTTAGTGGTGCAGCTAGCGGCCGTGACAATACGGTGCTTGGCTGGCTCAAACAGGTGGTCATTCACACCCACCACCACATTGAGCACGCCCTCCTCTTTCACCGGCGCACTCACCACCACGCGCCCAACGCCTTGATCCAGGTAAGCATTCAGCTTGTCGGTACTTTTCATTTTGCCGGAGCACTCGATGACCACATCGCAGCTGGACCAATCGCTTTCCGCAATGGTTTTATGAGTGCTAAAGGCCACCTCATGTCCATCAATGACAATGGCATCCTGACGCGCTGCCATGCCCTGCCCCGGCGCCCATTGGCCGTGGACGGAATCAAACTCCAATAAATGGGCAAAGGTGGCCGCATCACCACCGGGGTCGTTAATACGCACCAACGTCACCTCGCCTGCCGCTACCTGCGACCAAAGGCTGCGCAGCGCTAGGCGTCCAATACGGCCAAATCCGTTAATACCGATGCGAAGTGACATAGGGTTGTCTCCAAGTATGCAATAAAGGCCAAGCCTACCGCTTATATACGAAAAAACATATATCAACAGTCAAAAAAACGCTGCTTGAAAGCCCGCCATGACAGCGGGCCAACAAACAGCGGTCTATTTAGCCGTAACGGCCAGAAATATAGTCTTCGGTTTTCTTCTGTGCCGGGGTCGAGAACATTACTTTCGTATCGTTGTACTCGATGATTTCCCCCAGATGGAAGAAAGCCGTGTAGTCCGCCACGCGCGCCGCCTGCTGCATGTTGTGCGTCACGGTCACGATGGTGAACTGCTCTTTCAGCTTATCCATCAAATCTTCGATGGTGGCCGTGGAGATCGGGTCCAGGGCTGAGGTCGGTTCATCCATCAAAATGACGTCAGGCTGAACAGCAATCGCCCGTGCGATGCACAGACGCTGCTGCTGACCACCAGAGAGCGAGGTGCCCGGCTCTTGCAGCTTGTCTTTCACTTCGTTCCACAAACCGGCATCGCGCAGGGCCTTCTCGACCAGCTCATCTTGATCGGCTTTACGGCTCACCAAATCGTGCATACGCGGTGCGTAGGCGATGTTCTCGTAGATAGATTTCGGGAACGGGTTCGGCTTCTGGAACACCATCCCTACCCGGCGGCGCAGCGCCACTTCATCCATCTTGCCAGCATTCACATCCTGGCCGTCCATCTCTACCAGACCTTCAATATGCACGCTGGGAATCAAGTCGTTCATACGGTTCAAGCAGCGCAAAAAGGTCGATTTACCGCACCCCGAAGGGCCAATCAGCGCGGTCACGTTCTTCTGGAACAGGTCGATGTTCAGCCCTTTCAGTGCTTGGCTCTTGCCGTACCACAGGTTGAGGTCGCGAACACGAATACTAAGGTCGTGACATGCTTGCTCGTTACGCGTGTAGGGCTGGCCAACGTCTGGTGCATGCTGCTGATTCATAACGGGTGCTTGGCTATTCATAAGGTGTCCTCTTGGGCGCCGGCTTACCAGCGGCGCTCGAATTTCTTGCGTAGCACAACGGCAAAGGCGTTGAGCGAAATCAGCACAGACAGTAGCACTAGGATGCCACCAGCGGTTTTTTCAACGAAGGCCTGCTCCGGCTCGCCTGACCAGGTAAAGATCTGCGCGGGCATGACCGTGGCTGCCTGGGTAAAGGAAGCGCTGACATCCGGAATGAAGGCCACCATCCCCACAATGATCAGCGGTGCAGTTTCACCCATCGCCTGCGCTAGGCCAATGATCGAACCAGTCATGATACCGGGCATCGCTAGCGGAAGAACGTGATCACGAACCACTTGCCAGCGCGAGCAACCTACACCAAATGCCGCATGGCGAATGGAGTCCGGCACGCTACGCAGTGCCGTACGGGTGGCAATGATGATGACGGGAAGGGTCATCAGCGCCAGCGTCATACCGCCTGCCAGCGGAGATGAGCGTGGTACACCAAAGAAGTTGATAAAGATCGCCAGACCTAACAAACCAAACAGAATCGATGGGATCGCTGCTAGGTTGTTGATGTTGATCTCGATCAGCTGTGTAAAGCGGTTATCCGGGGCAAACTCTTCCAGATAAATAGCCGTCATTACACCGATGGGGAAAGAGATCAGCAGCGTCACAATCATGGTCATGATGGTACCGACCACCGCCGATAAGATACCGGCGTTCTCGGCAATCTTCGAATCCCCTGAACCGAAGAACGTTTTGTTGAAGCGCAAATCAACCTGACCTGCAGCAACACGCTCATCGATTTCGGCTTTTTCTTCATCGCTCAGGCGGTTACGATGCCCTTTCAGGTACTGATCCACTTCACTGGTGGCCAGCATCCAGCGCTGCTCGGAGGTACCGATCATTTCTGGGTTGTTGCGCAGCTGTAGCGGAATAACGCGTACCACCGTGCGGCTAATCAGCGGCAGCAGCTCCTCCTCAAACGCTAGGCGACCATCGCGGCTCGCTTCTTCGGTGTAGCGAACTTCGGTATTGATATAGGCCTGCTGGAAAGCAGGTAGGCCTTTGCTCAGCATGTCAGCAAAGAACAGCACTAAGAACAGGCCTGCTAAGCCCAGCGCGCCCATGGAGATCCACTTCAGGCGTGCCGACTTACGGTGACGCCGCTTAAGCTGCTGGCTGATCTCGTCAAAAGAGTGGCTCATCGAATCAGTTCCTCGGCGTTACAGGTTGTTCACGCGGTATTTTTCGCGGAAGCGGCGGATCATTAGTACAGATACCAGGTTGAGCGTTAGAGTCACAACGAACAGCACCAGGCCCAGGGCGAACGCTGACAGCGTCTCAGCACTCTCGAACTCTTGGTCGCCCGTGAGTGATGCCACGATGCGTACGGTCACGGTGGTCATGTCCTCTAGCGGGTTGGCCGTTAGGTTCGGGCGCATACCCGCCGCCATCACCACAATCATGGTTTCACCCAGCGCTCGGGACATGCCTAGCAGTGCGGCGGAAATGATACCGGGCAGTGCCGCAGGTATGACCACGTCCCGGATGGTTTCACCTTTCGTCATCCCTAGTGCCAGCGAGCCTTGACGCATGCTGTCAGGCACAGAGTTGATCACGTCATCAGAGAGCGACGAGATGAACGGGATGATCATGATGCCCATCACGATGCCAGGGGCAACGGCGTTGTTGTAAGAGGCATCCAGACCAAAGAAGCCAGCAATATTGACGATAATCGGCGCGACGGTAATGGCGGCGAAGAAACCGTAAACCACCGTGGGAATACCTGCCAACACCTCAAGCACCGGCTTAGCAATCGTGCGCACCCGCTGTGGAGCGTACTCCGACATGTAAATAGCCGACAGCAGGCCAATGGGCACCGCCACCAGCAGGGCAATCGCGGTGATCATGAAGGTACCGGCGAACAGCGGCACTGAGCCAAACTGCGCGCCACTACCATCGCCGCGTCCGGCGGCAGCTAGGAAGCTCGCCCCAGGGTTCCAGGTTGTACCGGTAATGAACTCCCAGAAGCTGTGCATTTGGAAAAAGCGCAGGGCTTCCGAAATGATCGAAAACAGAATACCGAAGGTAGTAAAGATCGATATCATCGCGGCGCCGGTTAGCACCCAGCGAATCACGCGTTCAATGGCTTGGCGAGCGTGAAAATGGGGCTTCACTTGAGCCACACCAACCGCCAAACCAGCCGCAGCGACCACTAAACTGGCTGCTAATAAATACATGGGCGGAATATCTGCGCCCAACAGTAATAACAGTAGCGAGCCTAGCGCCCCCACCAGCACCGCAGGGCCTGCTGTTGAGAGAACAGCAAACCACGCATATTGGTCAGGCTGTGCATACATCGCCGCGCCAGAAGCACGGACCCGCGCACGCGCTCGGCCCACAAAAASGCCACATAGCCCAGCAGCAAGAGCACTGTGCAAAAGAAGTAAA
>NZ_LVIA01000075.1:0-1501 GCF_001596805.1 Halomonas sp. KX33721
AAGGGCTTGTCGCGGCGGAAGTTCTCGACAGCGTCATAGTCGCTCATGCCCAGACACAGCAGGCCCAGGTAGCTCTTGATCACGTCACTGGTGCGCATGCCCAGCGTGGTGGGGAAGCGGCTGTCGATGCTGTCGACGCCAGCGATCTCGAAGCATTGCCCGATGATGGACAGCCCGGCGTGGCTGGTGAGGGTGCGGCGACTGGCGCGGAACTTTATGTTGGGCATGGCACTGTCTGGGTGAATGGCGATAATGGCTATATTGCCATGCAGGTCAGTGGGTTAGAAGTGCTTCCGGGGGCCGGTCTCACGGATTCAGGGTTTACGCATGACACTCTCCTCTGTATGTGAGTCACTCTGCCAAACGCGCTGGTAGGACTTGATTACGGTTTTTATCCTGTGGCAGGAGTGCTTTTTTAAGATATCCTTAAAGCAGACTTTAAGGTCAAGGCCTCATTTTAAATTCGTTATACAACCTAAATGTTTGTCATGAGCGCTCAGCTGAAGACTTGACCTTTGGGCAGCCTGGCGGTTGTAAGCTGGCTACGAGTAAACAAATGAGGGTAAGCCAATGCGAGTCTCCGAGCTGGCTCAGACGGGAGGGGTAACGGCAGAAACGGTACGTCACTATACAAGGGAAGGGTTGTTGCAACCGCACCGCGACCCGCGCAACGGTTATCAACTCTACGATATAGAGTCCTTGGGGCGCCTACGTTTTATCGACTGCCTGCGTTCGCTGGGCGTTAGTCTTCCAGAGATCAAACAAATATTATCTTGGGCGGATCAAGGCACCGTAGAGTTTAATGAACCAGTACCACTCGCCACTCAAAGGCGACGTCTTCACTTGAGGACCCAAGAACTTCAGGTGATAGCGCGATGGTTAGATAACATGAACCAAGACAAGATGACTGAAAGCTTCAGGCTGAAGGAACTAATCGAATCGCTTGGGACAGGTAAATTAGTTTTCGAGGCTAATGATTCGCGAAGTAATCATTAGTGATGCGGCGAAGTCATGGCACTGTGCGTATCCACCATCCCTATCATGGATTGCAGATGCCAGAGTTACCAGACGGCAAACGTAATAATCAGCAGCGCTGCTAGCGTACGAGTCGCGGGGCTACGTATCCATATTGAGACACGGCGCGCTGCCACTCCGGTCGCTAGGATGGCAGGCAAGGTGCCGAGCCCAAAGGCCCCCATCATCGCGGCGGCACGCAATGGCTCGGCTACAGCAAGACTCCAGGCCAGCATCGAATAGATTAGCCCACAGGGCATCCAGCCCCATAGCGAGCCAAGTGCGAATGCTTGGGGTACTTTTACAACAGGCATCAAGCGACGGCCTATTGGTTCGATGCGGCGCCACAGGACGCGCCCCAGTGCCTCGATACGTAGCAAGCCCTTCCACCAGTTGGCGATATACAGTGCCATTAGTATCAACATGACCGCCGCCAGGATACGCAACACCAGGGCGAAGCTGTCCAGTGCATGGTTGAGCACGGAAC
>NZ_LVIA01000011.1:0-18094 GCF_001596805.1 Halomonas sp. KX33721
GCTGTAGTGAGATACGTCCTAAATAATCGTCTAGCGAGGTTTCGGGCAACTGAGCCAATAAGACGCGTCCCATCGACGTATGTGCGGCTGGTAAGCGTGTTCCCACGGAGAGCGTGATTGCCATTAAGCGGTGGTGCGCTGCTGAACGAGCAACGTAAATTACGTCATCACCATCCAGTACTCCCAACGAGGAGGATTCACCGCATTTGAGCGTAATTTCTTCTAAATACTGTTGGATAGCACTACGGTAATTATTGGACGATAAATACGAATAACCTAGCTGGAGTACGCGTGGTGCTAATTCAAAGTAGCGCTGCTGTTTACGAACATAGCCAAGGGCGTGCAGTGTCAGTAGAAAACGCCGAGCCTTGGCACGGTTCATGCTAGTGCGGGCTGCCACTTCACTCAGTGTCATACGTGGGTGGCTATCATCAAAAGCCATGATGACTTCTAAACCACTTGCCAGGGCAGTCACAAAGTCGCGGTCGTCGGGCTTGAGCGCCTCTTCCTGGGGGAAGTCGTCCATTCTTGTCTACTCATCGTATTATTACATGGTCAGCCGTTAAGGTAGCATAGTGTTCGAATAGCGAACAGTTGTGCTTTCTGGCTAATAGGCGGATGAACAGCTTCCCCATTATGGTAAATTCATACTGTTCGATTCATTCACAAAGAGACGGAATAATGAGCCAGCGTAAAGTCACCGTGTTGCATGGGCCTAATTTGAATCTCTTGGGAACTCGTCAGCCTGAGATTTATGGCTATGAGACCTTAGAGGATGTGAATAATACGTTGCGTGAAATAGCCGTCCTATCCGGTTGGGAGATCAACTGTTTTCAAAGCAATCATGAAGGCGCATTAATTGATGCAATTCACTCGGCACGAGTAGACGGGACCAGTGCCATCATCATTAATCCTGCTGCCTACACGCACACATCGGTCGCTATCCTTGATGCGCTGAATGCTTTTGAAGGAAAAGTGATTGAAGTTCATATCTCAAACGTACACAAGCGGGAAAGCTTTCGCCACCACTCCTATGTGTCACTGCGTGCCGATGGTGTGATTGCAGGCCTTGGGACTTATGGCTATCAGGCAGCTTTAAACTCACTCATAAGCGAATCCGCTACATAGTTTATATATTAAGAATACCGCTGAGTGTCATGAGCCAAATAAGTAGGCTAAGCGTAAAAAAGGAAGCGATCGTCGCCACTAGCATGGCGGTGGCACTCACGTCTCCTAAGTGATAGCGCTGTCCAAATAGGGGATAGATGCTAATCATTGGTGACGCGGCAAACAGTAGTGCACCCGCCATGTATATTGGCTCAATATTAGGCATCAGTAGAAACGCGACCAAAATAGCCAAGGGGTGAATGAGCAGCTTACCAACCACAATTTGTCCTACATCTCTCATCATCCCTTGAGCGCGCAGACCAAATAACGATCCACCGATGACAAATAGCGCGGCAGGTCCTGCTGCTTCCGCCAGCATATGAATCGCTTTATCAATAGGGGGAGGAATGACGATCTCGGTAGATGCGATGACGATCCCCACGGTTAACCCAATCAGTATGGGGTTTTTGGCCAGGCTTCGTGCCGTTTGGCGCAGGGTCTGCCACACGTTTGAGCCATGCTGGTTACCCATCTCAGCAAGAATAAGCGCGGTGGGAATCACAAGCAGGTTTTCAACGAGCATATTGAGAGCTAATAGCACCGCAGCCGGTGAGCCAATGACCATCGCGGCGACCGGGTAGCCAACAAATCCACTATTCGATGCGGCCATTCCGAGCGCTTGCATGGCGCTGGCATTAAGGGGTTGGCGCTGCAGTTTTAAGCAAAGTACTAAGCCTGCGCCTAACACGGCTATCGAGCCCAAACCGTACGCCAGCAAATAACTGGGCTGAAAAATCTTGCCTAGTGGCTGTTGGGTTAATGCGCGAATCACCAGGGCTGGCAGGGCACAGTACAGCACAAAAATACCCACGCCTTGCAGCTGTTCGCGCTGGATAACCCCGCTCCACCGAGCTATGTAGCCAATACCAATCAGCAGAAAAATAGGGGTGGTAATGGCTAGGATGGCGAGCATGGAAGTCTCTCCAGCGCATTAGGAGGTTGAAAGGCTCAAGTTCGAATGGCGAATAATTGTACGCTATTGCGAGAGTCTATCATGGCACACGTTGTGCTCTTGGTGAGACAAGTTGCTCGATATAGTGCGTGCGCAGGGGGATCACATGAGGCGTAATCTGTTCAGCGCTGAGGTGGCCATGGGTGAAAAATCGAAATGCGTCCACGCCCTGAAAGACGAACAGGTCAACGCCGGAGAGCGTTTTCGCTTTTGCTCGATGAGCCGCCATTAACAGCTCGGTATGGGCCGGAATATAAACCGCATCAAACACCCAGTGCTGAGCGCCAAGACCGGTGGTATCGATAGGGCAACCAGGATGGTTGATGTGTCCAATGGGGGTGCAGTTCACGACTCCTTGCCACGTTGCCAGTTCGCGCTGCGCTTGCTTGGCTGAAACGCACTCCGCTGCGATGCCCATGGCGTTAAGGTCTCGACACAGGGTGTCGGCACGCTGCTCGTCGCGCTCCAGAATATGGATACAGTGGGCAGACAGCTCACCGAGCGCACATGCCACGGCGCGTCCTACGCCACCGGCACCGATCAGTAAGACATCGCCCGCTTGCTGGCTGCCAAACGAGTGGCGGTAGGCGCTAATAAAACCCGTGTAGTCGGTGTTTTCGGCTCGCAACCCCTGCTCATCGAACAGTAACGTATTGGCGGTACCGACTCGTTGTACGCCTTCTCCGCAGATGTCCGCTAATTTTGCGGCTTTCTCTTTAAAGGGAAAGGTGACGTTGGTGCCCCGGTATCCCTCTGCGCGTAGCGTTTGAATCGCGCTGGGGAAGTCAAAATCCACGATACCTAGGCTGTCCACTAAGTCGTAGCGAACAGCCACGCCCAATGATGCGCCCAGGCGTTCGTGCAGGTCGGGAGATTGTGATTTGGCGATACCTTCGCCGACGAGTCCTAATTTGATCATGCTGGGCGCTCTCCCGTGTCGCGACGAGTGTTGTCCGTGTCACCATTAATATCTGAGGCTAAGAGGTCAGCTTCTAGGCGCTGCTGTGCCGTGACGCGCACGAAGGCATTTGGCGCGCCTAACCCTTGATAGCCCTCTCGCTGCACCAATTCGATGAAGAAGGCTTTATGGTTCGGTTGCGTATAGAGCTGATGGAAGTCGCCGTGACTGTCTTGGTCAAAGAGAATGTGGTGCTCCTGCATCCAGGCGTGCGTTTGTGCAGGGAGGTCAAAACGCGCCGCCAAGTCACGATAGTAGTTGCTGGGTATCGGTAGCACTGGGGACTTCGCCTGATGTAAGGCCGTACTAGTATCGCGCATGGAGGTGGTGCTTAAGGCAATGTGATGAACGCCTGAACCACCGTACTGACGGACAAAGCGGTTGCTGGCCGTATCCGGTGAGGCGCTGGCATTGAGCGCCAAGCGAAAACGACCATTGCCGTTTTGGAGGACTTGGCTTTGAATCAAGCCCCGTGGGTCCGTGACATCAAATGACGGGGTGACCTCCAACTGGAAGATAGCTCGGTACTGCAGCATCAGGGAGAGGTAGTCGTGGTAGGAGAGCGCAACGCTAATGTGGTCGATATCTACCAGCGACCCCTGGGGTACGGGCTTTACATCGACTGGAAACTCGCGATCCCATGTGCGGCTAAGCTGTGAGTCGTCAATGATGTAGGAGAGGCTGCCATCCACGTTGCGTAGTGCGCTCATGCGGTGGCTAGCACCGACGTCCTCAGGTTCAACAATATCGTAACCGAGCTTGTCAGCCCGCTTGAACGCCTCATAAGCGTTGCTTACCCGAAGGCCAATTGCGGTTACGGCGGTGGCATCGCGCCCAGGCACACGTCCTGTAAAACTCGACTCGGTGTTTAGAACCAAGTTAACGTCGCCTGCAGCCCAGCGTTCGGCGTTTAGTGTGTGGTGGCGCCCCACGCAAGCCATGCCCAACGCGCTGAGAAGCTCGCGTAGTCGTGCCAAATCTGCAGGCTCAACGGCAATTTCTAGGAAGGCGACGGACTCAATAGGCTGCGGCGCGGGAATGTCACTTTTTTCTTGCATGCTGCGCAGCAAATTGTAGGAGCGCAAACCATCGCGGGCAGTTTGTTCACTGTGTCCCATGCGGAAAACATCGTTAAATATCTCGTGGGAGAGGGGGCCGTCATAGCGGGTTTCCTGCAGCATGGTCATGAAGCTATCCATCTGCAGCTCGCCTTGACCAGGGAAACACCGATAGTGTCGGCTCCAAGATAGGTGATCCATCGACAGGCGTGGCGCATCGGCAGTCTGTACCAAGAAAATGCGATCACCTGGAATGCGGCCGATGGTGCCAAGCTCTGTCTGGCGCGAGAAAATGTGAAAAGTATCTAGCACCAAGCCGACATTCGGGTGTGAAGCTCGGCGGACCACTTCCCAGCTATCGCGGTAGTCGTGGATATGCCTGCCCCATGCCAGCGCTTCATAAGCAACGCGCAGATTACGCCGGGCAGCGCGTTCGCCCAACTCATAGAAGTCATCGGCAGCACGGCTTATACCTGGTAGAGCATCTGGGTGGACAGTACTGCAGACCATAAGAAGGTCTGTGCCGAGCTCTTCCATCAGATCAAACTTGTGTTCGGCTCGGTCGAACGCCCGCTCCCGTGCGCGCCCCTGCAAGCCTTCAAAATCACGAAACGGCTGAAGGGTAACCAGTTTAAGACCACGGGAACGAATTAGCTCCCCGGCCTCAAGCGGAGTACCGGCAAATGCTGTTAGGTCGTTTTCAAACAGCTCAATGCCCTCAAAGCCAGCCTGTGCAATGGCGTCTACTTTTTCTTCCAGTGACCCGCTGAGGCAAACGGTAGCAATAGATGAGTACATAGCATCATGCTCCTTACATTATTAATGAAGGTCAGTAGCCAGCCAAACGCGGCAGGAAAGTAACCAATGACGGTACAAAAGTAATGAGTAGCAGCACTAAGAATTGCACGGCGAGCATCGGCATAATGCGACGGATAATAGCGCCCATCCCAACGCCAGAGACAGAATCAGCAACAAACAGGCAGAGTCCCATAGGCGGTGTGATCAGTCCCATCATCAAGTTGAAGATAACGACGATGCCGAAGTGCAGCGGATCAATGCCCAGGGCCATTGCAATGGGATGCAGGATAGGCACAAGAACTAAAATGGCTGCGATCCCTTCCAAAAATAACCCTACTACCAGTAGCAAGAGAATGACTGCGATTAGGAAGGACCACTGAGTATCAATGCTCATCAACGCCCATTCGGTCAGCATGTTGGGTACGCGCTCAAACGTTAACACCCAGTTAGCGGCGGCAACGGCGCCCATAATGACCATGATCACCGCGCTATCGCGCATCGCGCGGGCAAAGATGCCGGGTAAGTTGACTAGTTTTATATTGCGGTAGAGCACCACACCCAGAATCAGTGCATAGACCACGGCAAAGGCCGCAGCTTCAGTGGGGGTGACGATTCCTGCGAGAATTGCGCCAACGACAAACACTGGCATGAGCGCTGGTAGCAACCCGTGGAGCAGAGCATGACGGCGTGACTGCTGTTTGCCCTGCGTTTTACCGATGTCACCAGCAAAAAAGTAGACATAGATTGACAGGCCCAGTGCTAGCAAAAAACCTGGCACGATACCGGCCAAAAAGAGTCCTGGCACCGACACGCCGGAGACGGTCAGTGCATAAATAATTACCGGGATGCTTGGCGGAATAATAGGGCCTATCACCGATGAAGCGGCGGTAAGCGCTGCTGCAAAATCGCGCGGGTAGCCCTCTTTTTCCATAGATGGAATAAACACACGCCCTAGCGCTGAAGTATCGGCAATTGCCGAACCTGAAAGCCCGGCAAAAATGACCGACGCCCAGATATTAACGTGTGCCAGCCCAGCCTTGAGTCGGCCTACAATAGCGCTCGCCAGATTAATAATACGGTGTGTGATACCCGCTTCATTCATTAGCTCGCCAGCTAAAATGAACAATGGAATCGCCAGTAACGGGAAAGACTCCATCCCACCGAAAAACTGCTGTGAGACGATGCGAATGTGGTAAGGCAAGTCTCCAGTGCTCATCAGCACCGTTAATGAGCCGAGAATGGCAAAGGCAAAGGGTACACCCAGTAAGACAAGTGCTAGAAGCAGTAAAAAGATCATGATGATGCCTCCTCGCTGGGTTGCTCGCTCAAACGCAACGCGCTCATCACCAGAGCAGAGAGGCAAAGCAAACCACCGCCTATTAACATCGAGGCTTGGAACAGCCACATTGGCATGCCGGTGCTTGATGAGGTACGTCCGCCGCGCGCGGCAATAAACTCAACCGCCGATACCATCAAGCCAATACCGACCGCTAGCACAACTAAGTCGACAATGATGGCTTGCCAGCGCTTCCAGTGAGGTGGCAGTAAACGGCGAATAAGGTCAAAGCCGATATGCTTATCTTGGAGATAGGCCCAAGACATACCGAACATTAGACCGTAAATCATTAGGTAGATAGCGGTATCTTCTCCCCAGCTAATGGAACCGCCATAGGTGTAGCGTGCAAAGGCATTGCTCGCGACCAGCAGAAAAATTAGCATCATGGCAAGTCCTGCCAAGCTGCCGTTGAACAGTATCAGGCCGCGATGTATTCGGCTGAGAAGAGCAGACATAAGAGCACCTTCAATCAATAGTCAGGCACGTAAGTTGGCGAGTAGGCCGCTAATGGCCTACTCGCAAGCTAGCTATGAACGGTGTGTTAGAAGCGAGAGGAGGCCTCATCTACTGCAGAAGTGAGGCGGTCAATCCATTCGGCATCATCGCCTAGTTCATCACGTAGGTATGCCTGTACAGGCGGCTGAGCTGCTGAACGGAAGGCTTCCATCTGTTCAGCGGTAGGTTGGGTGATTTCCATGCCTTCTGCTTCTAGCTTGGTGATCCCCTCCGCCGAGTTAAATTGCTGGATGGCGCGGCCGGTATTACCAGCAACCACGGCGGCACGCTTCACAGCGGCTTGCTCTTCCTCGGAAAGAGACTGGAATATCTCATCGTTGATCAGGAGGTGATCCACACCATATACATGGCGATCGAGCGTTAGGTAGTCCTGAAACTCGTAGAAGTTGTTGCCATAGATCACCGATATGGGGTTCTCTTGGCCGTCTACTACGCCGGTCGCAAGTGCTGTCGGTACTTCACCCCAGGCGATACCTTGAGGCTCACCACCTAACGCGCTGACCATTTCTAAGTAAAGCGGAATGGTTTGCACGCGGAATTTTAAGCCCTGCATATCTTCCGGCGAGTTGATCGGGCGCACAGAGTTGGTGAAGTGGCGAAAGCCAGTTTCGCCATAGGCTAATGTACGCAGTCCGGTTTGTTGTAAGCAGTGTTCAGCAAGCGCGGTGCCAAACTCACCATCCATAACTTCCCAAGCTACTGGTGCTGAAGGAAAGGCATAAGGAATATCTGTCACCGCGACGGCGGGGCAGAAGTTGGCATAGGCGCCAGAGACCATCGCGATGCTGATGGTGCCATCCTGAGCACCTTCAATGAGTTCGGTTTCACCACCTAAGGAGCCAGCAGGATAGAGCTCTACGGTAAGGTCAGTTTCGGCTTCCACTAGGTTTTTGAATACTTGGCCAGCTGCCCCCTTTTTAGAGGTGGTCCAGTCATCAGGGTCAACATGGGCAAAGCGCAAGGTTTGTGCAGAAGCATGAGCTGCAGAGAGGAGCGCCGCCGTTGTGATCGCCGCTGTGAGCGTGCGTTTCATAGGAGCTTTTTGTAGTGAAATCATCGGGAATAGAGACATTATTGTTGTCCTCTTGTCGAGCCATTGTCATGGAGCTTGAAAAGCCATGAAGGTAGCGCGCATGGCCATTTCACTGTGTTCAAATCAACAATGTACGAAATGGTACGTTCAGTCAAGGTATGGCATACTAGACCAAAGACGATCACGATAATAAAGGTCTACCAATGACAGCTAAATCCAAAGCTTCTTCGCCCGCTTCCACACGACGCGGGCGTAAAAACGATCCTGAGTCTGTCCAGGCCGATATTCTTGCTGTTGCTACTCGAGAATTCTCAGAAAAAGGCTTATCAGGGGCGCGAATTGATGAGATCGCTGAAAAGACTCGTGCCTCTAAACGAATGATTTACTATTACTTTAAAGATAAAGAAACGCTCTACCTGCATACTTTAGAGGCTGCTTATAAAAAGGTGCGCTTGCAAGAGGCTGAGCTGCAGCTAAATCACTTGGCTCCGCTAGAGGCACTCGGCCGGTTAGTGAGATTTACGTTTTGTCACCACGCCAAAAATCCTGATTTTATTCGCCTGGTAATGATCGAAAATATTCATCATGGCCGTTACCTAGCGCAGTCAAAGTTGATCCAATCACTCAATGCCGGTGTGATTGATGCCCTCACCAATGTATACAACCGTGGTGTTGAGGAAGGTTGTTTTCGCGAAGGGTTAGATCCACGTGAGCTTCACTGGCTCATTAGCGCGCTTTCATTTTTTAATGTCTCAAACCAACACACCTTTTCGCGTATTTTTGACTGGAAACAGGCGGCTCCAGAAACTCAGCGTAAATTGGAAGATCATGTCACGGATATGGTCATGCGTTACGTCCTACTTGGCGATTCAGCTACCGAAGTGCCCCGATAACGCTTTATATTGCCTCTCTTAATTTTTGGTTGCCTAAAATGCAGAGGCCTATTTAGCCTATAGTTCGAAGAGCGAACATAAGTAAAAATTAGATGGTGAGCTCAGAACTATTGTAGCTTGGCACTTTCTTGCCAAGCCTTTGCTAACGGAGGCCTCTTCGCCATGCCCGCTACCTTTATAAAAACCCCTTTTATGAGCCAACACGCGTTAGATGCATGCGATGAAAACGCCATGCTCAACGCCATGCTGGCCTTTGAGCTCGCCCTGGCCGAGGTACAGGAAGCCAGTGGGGCACTTCCCAGCGGTGCAAGCCAAAACATGCGTCGCCAGTTGGAAAACGCCACTTTTAACGTGGCCGACATTGCTGCAGGCATTGCCAGCGGAGGCAATGTGGCGATTCCTTTCGTCAAACAGGGCCGTGCGCTACTGGCTGATGGTCTCAAACGCTACTGGCACCAGGGAGCGACGAGTCAGGATGTGGTCGACTCAGCGTTAATGCTGCTGTTGAAACCGCGCTTAGCGTCGCTGGATCGTTGGTTGCAACGATGCCGCTCTGCGGCGTTGGTGTTGATGGAGTCCCATGCCCAGACACCCATGGTAGGGCGCACATTAATGCAGCAAGCACTGCCGATCACCTTTGGGGTCAAAGTATCTCATTGGGCCATCGGTTTGGAGCAGAGCCGTCGTCGCTTACGGGCACTGGAACTGCCCGTGCAATTTGGCGGAGCGGTGGGCGTACACTCGGGCTGGGATAACCTGGGGCTAGAGTGGATGGACGCATTGGCTGAGCGGCTGGGTTTGTCTGCGCCTGTGCTTCCCTGGCATACCGACCGCTACCCAATCCATGCTCTCGGCACGGCGTTAGATGCAGTTGCGGGGGCAGCTGAGAAAATCGCGCTTGATGTATCACTACTGACGCAAACTGAAGTGGGGGAGGTGGCGGAGCCCTCGGCACCGGGAATGGGAGAGTCTTCCTCCATGCCCCACAAACGTAACCCGGTACGCAGCGCCATGATTCGGAGCGCAGCACGGCAAGTACATGGCCATACCAGTGTATTGATAAACGCTGCCGCGCAGCCCCTTGAGCGTGGGTTGGGCGAATGGCACGCGGAGTGGGCACCCTTAATGGAAAGCGTTCTATTGGTAGAGGGCGCTCTGGAGCAGATTGCAGTACTGCTTGAAGGGCTTGAAGTCTACCCTGCGAATATGTGGCGCAATCTGGCGGCCACAGGTGGCGGCATTATGGCCGAACCGGTAGCCCGATTACTGGCTCCCACCTTAGGCACGGATAAAGCCAAAGCGGTGAGTGCGGAAGCCGCAGAAACTGCTCGCCTGGAAGCTCGCGCTTACTCAGAGGTGCTTATCAACCATCCTAACGTACAAGGTGTTGTCGAGCTTGGTGCGCTACGTGATGCCTGTAACCCCGCTTTATACCTTGGTAGCAGCGAAAAGCAGGTGCAACGTGCCCGTGCATGGCTTATTTATGAGTAAGTGATTGTTATTAAATATATTTTTTGATTGTAATAACCGCCAAGGTTGGGCTTGCGTGGGGTGTCGCTGCTCCGTCGCCATTTGACCCGATCAGGTTTCAGCAGTAACTTGTTCGTATTGAGAATCTATGTTCGTTTGACGAACAAATCCTGATAAGTATAGCAACGACCAGTAAAGAGGCACCCATCATGGCCGAGTTTCTCAGCTTGCATGACGCGGTAGCGCGCTACGTTCAAGACGGCGCTACCGTGGCCATGGAAGGCTTTACCCACTTGATTCCTTTTGCGGCGGGTCATGAAGTGATCCGTCAGAAAAAGCGTGACCTCACGCTCATCCGCATGACCCCCGATATTATTTACGATCAGTTGATTGGCGCGGGCTGTGCCAAAAAAGTGATCTTCTCTTGGGGCGGTAATCCTGGCGTGGGTTCATTGCACCGCCTGCGCGACGCGGTCGAAAAAAGCTGGCCACATAAAGTAGAGATTCTCGAACACAGCCACGCGGCCATGGCCTGCGCCTTTGAGGCAGGGGCAGCGGGCCTACCGTTGGCGGTGTTCCGTGGCTATGTGGGCAGTGAGCTACCCAGCGTTAATGACCAAATCAAGTTTATCGAGTGCCCGTTTACCGGTGAACGTCTTGCCGCGATACCGTCGGTTCGCCCTGATGTATCGATCATTCACGCTCAGCGTGCCGACCGCCAAGGCAATGTGTTGGTAGAAGGGATTGTTGGTGTTCAAAAAGAGGCAGTGTTGGCGGCCAAGCACAGCATCGTCACAGTGGAAGAGATTGTCGATGATCTGGGCGCGACCCCTAATGCCTGCGTGATTCCCAGCTGGGCGGTCAGTGCCATTGCGGTGGCAGAGAAAGGTGCGCTGCCTTCTTATACTCACGGCTACTACGGCCGCAGCAACCTCTTCTATAAGGAGTGGGATGCCATCGCTCGCGACCGCGATACCTTTACCCAGTGGCTGGATGACAACGTCTTTAATGCAGGAGGCCAAGCCTGATGAGTCTGGAATATACCTCTTCTGAAATGATGTCGGTCACCGCAGCGCGAGCGCTGGAAAACGGCATGACCTGTTTTGTAGGGATCGGTTTGCCCTCAGAAGCTGCCAACTTGGCTCGACTCACTCATGCACCCGACGTGGTGCTGATTTACGAATCCGGCACCTTGCAAACCAAGCCCGATATTCTGCCGCTCTCTATTGGCGATGGCGAACTGTGCGAATCGGCGCTCACCACCGTGGCAGTGCCGGAAATGTTCTGCTACTGGCTGCAGGGCGGCAAGGTGAGCGTGGGTTTCTTGGGCACCGCGCAGATTGACCGCTTTGCTAACCTTAATACCACGCTGATCGGCGATTACAAAGCCCCAAAAGTGCGCCTGCCAGGCGGCGGTGGCGCGCCGGAAATTGCCACTAATGCAGGTGAAGTCTTTATCACTCTAAAGCACTCGAAGCGTGCCTTTGTGAAAGATGTCGACTTCGTCACTACGCTCGGCTTTGGTCGCGACGGCAAAGGCCGCGACAATGTGCCCAATATTGGCAAAGGCCCCACTCGCGTCATCACCGACCTCTGCGTGATGAAACCCGACCCGGATACTAAAGAGCTGGTTGTGGTGTCGCTGCATCCCGGTGTGAGCCGCGAAGAGGTGATTGAAGCGACCGGTTGGGAGGTACGCTTTGCCGAGCAGCTTGAGAGTACCCCAGAGCCTAGCGAAAAAGAGCTGACTATCCTGCGCGAATTAAAAGCGCGTACCGAGCGTGCCCACGCTGGCGAATAAGGAGACTGTTATGAGCGATGTTGTGATGAAAGACGTCTATCTCTGTCATCCCCGCCGCACTGCCGTTGGGCGCTTTGGTGGCACGCTGGCCAGCGTGCGCCCCGATGACTTTGCCGCGACCATCTTTAAAGCCGTCTTGGCCGAAGCGCCAAACCTTGATCCGGCCGCCATTGAAGAAGTCTTTATGGGTTGTGCCAACCAAGCTGGGGAAGATAACCGCAATGTGGCGCGCATGTCGTCGCTGCTGGCGGGCATTCCCACCTCAGTACCTGGCACGACCATGAATCGCCTGTGCGGCTCGGGCATGGACGCGGTAGGCACTGCTTTTCGCGCTATCAAAGCGGGTGAGATGGAGCTGGCCCTGGCAGGCGGTGTGGAATCCATGTCCCGTGCGCCCTATGTCATGGGCAAAGCAGACAGCGCCTTCGCCCGGGGGCAGAAAATCGAAGACACCACTATCGGCTGGCGTTTTATAAACCCCGTGATGAAGAAAGCGTACGGAGTGGATTCAATGCCGGAAACGGCGGAGAACGTGGCCGAACAGTTCAATATTTCCCGGGAAGACCAGGACGCTTTTGCCCTGCGCTCACAGCAGAAAGCGGCGGCTGCCCAAAAGGCCGGGCGTTTTGTTCAAGAAATCACTGCTATTGAGATCCCCCGACGCAAGCAGGACCCACTGATCTTTGATCAGGACGAGCATCTGCGCGAAACCACGCTTGAGAAGCTGGCGGCACTGCCTACGCCTTTTCGTGAAGGCGGTAGCGTGACGGCGGGCAACGCTTCTGGTGTCAACGACGGCGCAGCCGCCATGCTGGTGGCCAGTGAAGCAGCGGTCAAACAGCACGGCCTTAAGCCGATGGCGAAAATTATCGGCATGGCCACGGCTGGTGTTGAGCCGCGCATCATGGGTTACGGGCCGGTACCCGCGGTACAAAAACTACTCAAGCGCACCGGTATCGCCATGGACGATATCGATGTGTTTGAGTTTAACGAGGCATTTGCCGCCCAAGCGTTAGCTTGTATGCGCGACCTTGGCTTGGCTGACGACGACCCGCGCGTTAACCCAAACGGTGGTGCGATTGCCCTTGGACATCCGCTGGGCATGTCCGGTGCCCGCCTATTGCTGACCGCTGCCCATGAGCTGCAAAACAGCGGCAAGCGCTATGCCCTGTGCACCATGTGCGTAGGTGTCGGCCAGGGTATCGCCACGCTAATCGAACGCGTTTAACGGAGGTAGTATGGCCTTTCATACCATCAATGGCCGCAGCGTCGCCTACCGATTGCTCGGCTCAGAAGTGAATCCCCTTATCGTGCTGGCGCACCCGCTGGGCATGAGCCAAGCGGTATGGGACGACGTGATCCCCGCGCTGCTGCCCCGCTATCGAGTGCTTACCTGGGATCTGCCCGGCCACGGCGCCAGCCAGGCGGTCAGCGGCACACAGATAACGCCTGCCGATCTAGCCGAAGAGGTGCTAGCGTTGGTAGCGCTGGCGGGCGTGCAACGGTTTCACTTTGCCGGTACCTCGATTGGTGGTGTGGTTGGCCAGCAGCTGATTGCCGCACATCCTGACCAGCTGCTTTCCGCGACGCTGACCAATACGGGGGCGGTAATCGGCAACCCCGATTTGTGGAACACCCGCGCTGGGCGCGTGCGTCAGGAAGGCTTGGAGGCGATGGCTGAGGAAATCGTACCGCGCTGGTTTGCCCCTGCGACGTTCGAGGCAAGCCCCGCACTGAAAGCGGGCTGGTGCGTGCAAATGGGCCGTGGCGATGATGAGTCCTACGCTCAGCTATGCGAAATGCTCGGCCGCGACACCTTTACCGGCAAGCTTTCCGGCAAGCGCGCCAACGTTCAGCTGTTTGGCGGTAGTGAAGATTTGGCCACACCGCCCACTACCCTCGAGGCCTTGGCCAAAGAGCTTGATGATGCACCACTGGAGGTATTTGACGGCGTCGGTCATGTGCCCTCAGTAGAAGCTCCGGCGCTATTCGCGCAAAAGCTGCTCGTCGTGCTGGCAAAAGATTTGGGCGATGTGGCGAACCAAGGGGTGGCCTACTCGACCGGACTGGAAAGCCGCAAGCAGGTGTTGGGAGATGAGCACGTGGCGCGTTCTACCGCCAACGCTAATACCCTTGATGCCCCCTTCCAGCAGATGATTACTCGCCTGGCCTGGGGCGAGCTGTGGAGCAACGATGACTTGACCCGCCGTGAGCGCAGCATGATCACCACGGGAATTCTCGCCGCGCTAGGGCGTGAAGAGCTAACACTGCACTTGAAAACCGCCAAGCGGGTTGGCCTGACTGAAGCCGAGTTGCGCCAAGTGCTCATGCATGTAGCGATTTATGGCGGCGTTCCGGCAGCCAATCACGCCTTTGCCCTTGCGAAAGAGCTGGGCTGGGGCGAGTAGAAAGCCGTTCGCAGTGCTTGTGCTGACAGAGTATCCTCATAACCAAAAGGTTATTGAGGAGGTGTGATGCTAAACGCACGTATTAAACTACGGCATTTACAGGCGTTTCTCGAAGTGGCACGGCAACGAAGTTTTGCACGTGCCGCAGAACGCCTGTCTATTACCCAGCCGGGGATTTCTAAAACTATTCGGGAGTTGGAAGATACCCTCGCTGTCTCACTATTCGAGCGCACGCCAAAAGGTATTTCCCTTACCCAGGCCGGACTGACACTACTTCGCCACGCAGGCCCGGCGGTGCGCACCCTTGAGGAAGGTGTGAAGGCCCTACAAGCGGTGCAGGAGGGATCGCACTGGCTGCGTATAGGAGCCTTATCCACCGCGGAAAGCCGTCTATTACCCGAAGCGCTGCGACGTTGGCAAGTTGATACCGCCACCGAAAGAGGCGCACAGGTAGTAACGGGGACCAGCGCTTTCTTGCTATCGCGTTTGCGGCGCGGAGAGCTGGATGTCGTGGTTGGACGTATGACAGAAGCGCGGGAGATTCATGATTTAAGCTTTGAGCATCTCTACTATGAACGTCTCCAACTGGTAGTGCGCGCAGGCCATCCATTGCTGGCCGAGCAGGGGTTAACAGCCGATAAGCTGTGTGCCTACCCCTGGATTGTGCCACCGCCACAGACCACTCTGCGCCAACAAGTCGATAGCTTTTTTGTCCGTCATGGCCTTTCGTTGCCTACCCAACGTATCGAGACGTTATCGCTAGCGCTTGGCTTGCACTATACGCTGATTGGCGAGGCCATTTGGGTAGCCCCAGAGGAGGCGGTGCGTTCTGCCCAGCAGCGCGAAGAACTGTACGAATTAACGCTACCCTTGGAGCTTAACGGTGGCTCCGTTGGCTTGTGTATCAATCGTTCATTACATCCCACGCTTGCCACTGAGGCATTTTGCGAAGTGTTAAGGGAAGTGGCCTCAGATGTAGTGAAAGGTCATAACTCATAGGTTATGGAGGCTGTGTAAGTTATTAATTGGCAAGCCGGTTATTAATCACGACACTAATACCGTCTGTTCAATTATTGAGATAACTGTATGCAAAACGATAATAAACGCTTTGTGACGCGTGATCGCAACTGGCATCCGCCTGCCTACGCGCCGGGCTATAAAACCTCGGTGGCACGCTCGCCCCAGCAAGCGCTGGTGAGTCTGCAACAGCCAACGGTCTCTGAATTGACTGGTCCTGATTTTAGCCACCTACGCATGGGGCCGCACGATAACGATCTGTTACTTAATTTTAGCCACGGCCAGGGATTACCGCAGGGCGAGCGGATTCTTATGTTTGGCCGAGTTGTCGACCAGTTCGGCAAGCCCGTCCCCCATACGTTGGTGGAAATGTGGCAAGCCAATGCGGGTGGGCGCTACCGCCACAAAAACGATAAGTATCTCGCCCCGCTGGACCCTAACTTCGGTGGTGTAGGGCGCTGCTTGACTGATGAGCAGGGCTTTTATCGTTTTCGCACTATTAAGCCCGGCCCCTATCCATGGCCAAATGACGTCAATAGCTGGCGGCCT
Source organism: Halomonas sp. KX33721 (assembly GCF_001596805.1). Classification (NCBI taxonomy): domain Bacteria; kingdom Pseudomonadati; phylum Pseudomonadota; class Gammaproteobacteria; order Oceanospirillales; family Halomonadaceae; genus Halomonas; species Halomonas sp. KX33721. The sequence continues at coordinate 15,957 of NZ_LVIA01000011.1, forward strand.
GCCCATATTCATGTCTCCGTCACTGGACCTGCGATTTCCACTCGGTTAATCACCCAAATGTATTTTGAAGGTGACCCGCTGATCCCGCTTTGCCCGATTGTGCATACGCTAAAAGACCCTGAAGCGGTTGAAACGATGATCGGAAGGTTGGATATGGCCCACAGCAAGCCGATGGACTGCCTAGCCTATCGCTTTGACATCGTGGTGCGCGGCGAGCTGCAAACCTACTTTGAAAACCAATAAGGGCGGGGATATCTCATGAATCAGCCTAACAGCCAGCCGACTAGCGACCTGATACTGCGTGAAACCGCCTCGCAAACCGCTGGCCCCTACGTGCATATCGGCCTTGCCCTCGCCGCTGCCGGTAATCCCGTGCGGGATGAAGAGATCTGGAACGAGATGGCCAAGCCTGATGCAGAGGGTGAACACATTGAGGTAGTGGGCACCGTCATTGACGGCAACGGCGATCTAGTACGCGATGCTTTCGTGGAAGCGTGGCAAGCCGATGCTAGCGGCAACTACCAGGCCGATTACGACCTGAGCAAGCCGTTCAATAGCTTTGGCCGCACTGCCACCACCTTCGATCACGGTAGCGAATGGTCGTTAACCACCATTAAGCCCGGTTCGGTGAAACATCCCAGCGGTCAGTTAATGGCGCCGCACATTAACCTCACACTGTTTGCCCGGGGGGTGAACATCCACCTACAAACACGGCTCTACTTTGATGATGAAGCTGAAGCGAACGCCCAGTGCCCGGTGCTCTCCCGCATCGAATCTCCGGCGCGTCGGCAAACCTTGATCGCCACACGTGAAGAGCAGGATGGCCAGGTGCGCTATCGTTTGAATATTCGCCTGCAGGGCGAAGGTGAAACGGTATTTTTTGATTTCTAGCCTGTTGGCTGCAGGTGCTGGGAATAAAACTGAAAAGCGTTGCTTATACATGGGCAGCGCTTTTTTGTTTGGATTAGACCTTGGTCGAGGGTGAATATTGCAAAAGTCCAATTTTTTCCCGCCATTGTACCTTTTGGGAAGGTGGCGAAGGCAGCAACACTGACGATATGGGGAAGGACGGTAAAAAGGCCGTGTGGCTAAGCCTGTACATAGACGAATGTCGATTAGCCCTGCGCCTCATAGTGAACTAATGTGGATGGTAAAGCGAACTAGTATTCGCTTTGCGAACTTATAATAATCCAAATATGCCCTGGAGTTTCCATGAAGAATAAATTTGCTCGGTGCGTGCTGGCTGCCGCGATTGCTGGTCTTTCAATTAGCTCTGTCCAAGCAGAAACCACCCTGCGCATGGCTCACTTTTGGCCAGGCGCATCGGGAGTGAACGAAGATATTCTACAAGCGTGGGCGGATACGATTGCTGAAGAGTCGAATGGTGAGCTGACGGTTCAAATGTTCCCATCTGGCACCCTGGCCAAGCCGGACTCCATTTATGAGGCTGCCGCCAACGGCATCGCCGATATTGGCGCCACGGCGCAGGGTTACACCGCTGGTCGTTTCCCATTGTCACAAATTGTTGAGCTGCCAGGGATTGCCTCGACAGCAACCCAGGGTGCCTGCGTACTGCAGACGCTTTACGACGATGGCCATTTAGACAGCGAGTACGAAGATACTCGACCGCTGTTCATGTTTACCACTGGGCCGGGCGGTATTCATACCATCGACACTGACATACAAACACCTGCCGACCTTGAAGGGCTGCGTATTCGTCGCCCAACCGCTGTTGCAGGCGAAATGCTTGAAAATATGGGAGCTACTCCAGTGGGTATGCCTGCACCGGATATCTATACCTCCATGCAGCGTGGCGTGATCGATGGTTTGAGCTTCCCGTGGGAGGGCCTGAAAGGCTTCCGTGTTAATGAGTTGGTGAACTACCACACTGAAGTGCCTTTTTACACGTTGATTTTCGTTGCCACCATGAATCAGCGCAGCTACGACAACCTCACGCCAGAGCAGCAGGCGGTCATTGATAATAACTCGGGTATGAAGTGGGCTAACAACGCCGGGGCGGTGTTTGATCGACTGGATGTGGAAGGTAAACAAGAAGCTACCGATGCTGGCCATACCATTCGCGAAATCGAAAAGCCGCTAGAGCATCCCGACTGGCAGGAACCGCTTCAAGCAGGCAT
>NZ_LVIA01000012.1:0-112980 GCF_001596805.1 Halomonas sp. KX33721
TAAAGAATCCGTTGGGGAGGAGGCTGATGCGCATTGGTCAGTTGGCGCAGTTGGTAGGGGTCGAAACACAGACGATCCGCTTCTATGAACAGCAGGGCTTGTTGCCGCCGCCTGATCGGCAGGACAACGGTTACCGTGTCTATACCGAGAAGCATGGTGAGGGGCTGGCCTTCATCCGTCGCTGCAGAATCCTGGGCCTGTCACTGGCTGAGATTCACGAACTACAGAGCTATCAGGACGACCCTCATCAGCCTTGTACCGCCGTCAACGCCTTGCTCGATGATCACATCTCTCATGTGCGGTCGCAGATAACCGCTCTGCAAGCGCTTGAGAAACAACTCGTTTCACTGAGAGCGAGTTGCAACGATGACCGGGAGGTTGAGGCGTGTGGGGTTCTTGCTGGAATTAGCGAAGGAAACATGCACCAGCAGTAGGTGAAGCATCAACCAGATAATCCGATGAGATGCCGGTCTGTCTCACTCTCATGCAAAGGTAAGATCAACCATTTAATCCGCTTACCCGATTTTTTATCACTCAGCGAGCCTGGCCCATGATGGAACTCAATCTTATTGATGCGCAGTTTATCCCTTTCGTTGTGGCAATTACGCTGCTATCGATAAGCCCAGGGGTAGACACGCTCTTGGTGATCCGTAATACAGCGCGAGGCGGGATTCGGGACGGGGTGGCCACTAGCGTAGCGATTTGCTGCGGCTTGTTTGTGCATGCCACCGTTTCTGCGTTAGGGATTTCATTCATTCTGCTGCAGTCGGCTTGGGCGTTTAATATGCTGAAGCTGGCAGGGGCGGCATATCTGATTTGGCTGGGTATCACTAGTCTGCTGGCAGCTCGCCAGGGAACACCGCTGCCGGTGAAAGGTGTTATGAAGGAGTCCATGCCAGTGCCGCTTTGGCAGCCGATCAAAGAGGGGCTTCTTTCGAATGTGCTGAATCCTAAAACCGTGATTTTCTATATGGCGTTTTTGCCGCAATTTATCGCACCCACCGACCCTGCGCTGCTGAAATCACTCTGGCTGGCAGGCGTACATTTTGTCATTGCTAATATCTGGCAGATCAGCGTGGTGCTGATGGTGGGAGGCGCCAGCAAATGGCTGGCCAGCGCGCGCTTTGCACAAACCCTGAATGCGGCCACGGGGGCGGTGCTGGTCATGTTCGGGCTGCGGCTGGCGCTGGAGCAGCGCCCGGTGTGACCGGGCGCGGGAGGGGAGCGGAGACAGGCTTAGCGTTGAACCAGCGCGCGGTCGTAGCGAACGCTCTGCTCGCTGTCGTTCAATAGCGAAACGCCTTCGCTGCTACCGCCGTTGGCCAGGCTCTCGAAGATGACCCGATAGCTCAGTACGGCCTGCACGTAATCGCGGGTTTCGCGGAAGGGGATGCTCTCCACGAACAGGTCGAACGACTCCATGCTATTAGTGCCTAACCATTGATCAACTCGGCCAGGGCCAGCGTTATAAGCGGCAGTCGCCGCTAAGCGGTTGCCCTGATAGCGTTCTAACTTGTCGCGAAGGTAAGTGCTACCCAGGCGAATATTCAGCTCAGGCTCCAGTACGCCATAAGGCCCGGGGTCGTTAAGCCCCAACTGGCGGCTCACCTGCGCGGCAGTGCCCGGCATTAACTGCATTAAGCCACGTGCACCTGCAGGAGAGAGGGCAACCGGGTTATAGGCGCTTTCTCGGCGAGTGATTGCCATCAGCAGATAAGGGTCAACGCCGGTTTGATGACCCCAAGCCAAAAAGTCATCGCGGTAAGCGGGTGGAAAGCGCCACTCCAACGCATCCCACATCTCGCCAGCAATAGTGGTTTGTACTAGCCGGGCGTGCCACTGCTGATGGGCAGCGTAGTCGGCGAGGGCACGAGCCTGGTAAGGCGATGCTTCGCGCACGGCATGCAGCCACTCGCTGTTGGCCAGGCCCTCTTCGCCAATACGCAGCAGCGCTTGCGTGCGCCGTACGGCGGGCAGTCGCGCGATATCCTCGCGGGTGGCTTCGTCGAAGTGGTGGCGCTCGTGGTTGAGTCGGTACGGCTGGCCGATTTTCTCAGCGGCGGCAAAGCCATAGAAACTACGGTCCTGGGCAGCCTGCTGGTAGCGCGCCTGAGCAGCTTCCTGATTACCCAGCTGTTCGTTGGCGCGTCCCAGCCAGTACTGCCAGCGGCTGCTCTCTTGCTGGCTGGAAGGCATTTCAGCAATCCAGTGCATCACCTCTGTCCACTGGCGGTCTGCCAAGCGCGACGTACGCGCAGCTCCAGCACGCGTTCGCTCTCTAGAGAGGGCAGCACACTATCGACCCAGCCCAGAGTGCCAGGTACATTGCGTACAAGGGCATAGAACGCCAGTTCCTCATCGATCACTTGGCGCTCTAGCGACGTTAAGTTCAAGCGCGGCGAGAGCTGCTGCCAAGCGGCGAAAGCAGTAGGCGTGTCGTCTCGGGTCAGGCGCTGCATGGCGGCTTGGTAGAAAGCCGCCGTGGCTCTGCACTCCGGGCCTAGGCAGGTGGGGGCGCTGGTGATAGCCCTGGCGTTATTGCTGACCGCGTCCACCGTGTCGAGGGCCGTTTGCCACTCGCTGCTCAGCAGTCCGCCTAGGTAGTTACTCAGGCGCGATTCGCCCGCTTGCCAAGCTAGCATCTTGCGTTCCCAGATGGCGGTCGCATCGATAGTGCCATCGGCCCGTAGGCGGTTGAAAAGGGGGTCACAGGCATCGGGCTGTGAGCTGCCTACTCGCCAAAGCGCCAAGCCCGCGCGGCGCGACTCTTCTGGGGCACGGTCGATGAGCGCCATGTAGTAGTAACACTGACGTGCCGTTCCAGCAGGCTCGCCATCGGCGACGGTGAGTAGATCGCCGTAACGTCCTGCATGACCATATTTGGCAATGGCTTGGCCGCGCATCCATTCCGATAGCGGAGAGTCGGCATGCTGTTCGATGAACTGCAGCACTTGACTGGCGGCCACGTTGGGCAACTGGTTGCGTAAGCGGTGATAGGTGACATAACCGCTGAGTATGTGTCCTTCGATGGCGCGCTCATCGATGTGTTGCCACTGCTGCTGGCGTGCGGCGTTGAGCGCATCACGCATAGCGTCATCAGTGGCTGCCCAACTCCCCGTCGGTAGGCCGATGATGGCTGCTGCGCATAGAGTGCGAAGGGTAGAACGTAATGGCGTAGCCGGCATGGCACTCCCTCTTGCTCGCTGGTAGGGTCAAAGGCGCAATAGTGAACTATACGGACAAGTGAACTATACGCACAGATAAGGTTCTGACAATCGTGACACTAAGAGGATTCGATAACGATGGCACGATTATCCGTTTGGGGATTGTTTCGTCGATTGAAAACACGCGTATGGGCCGTTAAACGTATCGCCCGTGCGCTCAAGCTATTTTTACCCATGACCCGCGATGTGCTGAAAGGAGATTTCAGGCCGATTCCCTGGTCTGCGTTTGGCACCATGGCGCTGGCGTTGGCCTACCTGGTCATGCCATTCGACCTGATCCCCGACTTTTTGGTGCTGCTAGGAGTGGTCGATGACGTATTGATCGTAGGCTGGTTACTAAACCGCGTCGATACGCAGTTGGCCGACTATCGCGCTTGGAAATCGGCTACTGAGGCAGCCACCGCTTCTTCACGCACACCTTCTTGAAATCCCTTCGCTTATCCCCATATTGAGTTCACTACCTTTTCCGCCTCTGCCTATGGGCAGAGGCGTCAAGCAACACGTGATCAATGAGGGCTAAGCGCATGACGACTGCGACCCATGAAGAAACTCTTGGCTTTCAGACGGAAGTCAAACAGCTCCTGAATCTAATGATCCACTCCCTGTACTCGAATCGGGAGATTTTTCTACGCGAGCTGATTTCCAACGCCGCTGATGCCTGTGACAAGTTACGCTATGCCGCACTCGATAACGACGCTCTATACGAAGGCGATAGCGAGCTGCGTATCGAGATCGAGCACGACCGCGACGCCAACACCATCACGCTGCGCGATAATGGTATCGGCATGAACCGCGAAGATGTGATTGCCAACTTGGGCACCATCGCGCGTTCCGGTACGGCAGAGTTTTTGAAGCAGCTCTCCGGCGAGCAGCAAAAAGACGCCAAGCTGATCGGTCAGTTCGGGGTTGGTTTCTATTCGGCCTTCATCGTGGCCGACGAAGTGGTCGTACGTACTCGTAAAGCGGGCACCGCCGCATCTGAAGGCGTCGAGTGGCGCTCCAAAGGCGAAGGCGAGTTTACTGTTGCCGACATCGAGCGTGACGCTCACGGCACGGAAATCACCCTGCATTTAAAAGACGATGCAAAAGAGTTCGCCGACGACTACCGCCTGCAAAGCTTGGTGCGCAAGTACTCTGACCACATCGAAGTGCCGGTGCGTATGCCCAAGGTCGAAACCGCCAAGGATGACGACGGTAACGAGATCGAAGGTAGCGAAGTGACGACGTGGGAAACCGTCAACGAAGCTACCGCGCTGTGGGTGCGCCCGAAGAGCGAGATCAGCGACGACGAGTATAAGGCGTTCTACAAGCACGTTGCCCACGACTTCAGTGATCCGCTTACCTGGAGTCACAACAAAGTCGAGGGTAAGCTCGAGTACACCAGCCTGCTCTACGTGCCGGGCCGCGCACCGTTCGACATGTTCGACCGTGATGGCTCGCGCGGTGTGAAGCTTTACGTGCAACGTGTCTTCATCATGGATGATGCCGAGCAGTTCCTGCCCCTCTACCTGCGTTTCATCAAGGGTGTGTTGGATACGCGCGATTTGTCGCTGAACGTCTCTCGTGAGCTGCTGCAGCAGGACCCCAAGGTCGACAAGATCAAGGGTGCCTTGACCAAGCGTGCCCTGGACATGCTCAAGAAACTGTCCAAAGATAGCGAGCAGTATCAAACGTTCTGGAACACCTTTGGCAGTGTGCTGAAAGAGGGCCCAGGTGAAGACTTCGCTAACCGCGAAAAAATCGCCGGTCTGCTGCGCTTTGCTTCCACGCATACCGACACGTCCGCCCAGGAGCATTCTCTGGCCGAATACGTCGAGCGCATGAAGGAAGGTCAGAAGAAGATCTACTACGTGGTGGCGGATAGCTTCAATGCCGCGAAGAACAGCCCGCACCTGGAGATTTTCCGCAAGAAAGGTATCGAGGTGCTGCTCCTCTCCGATCGTATCGATGAGTGGCTGATGAGCCACCTGACCGAGTTCGATGGCAAGCCTTTCGCCGACGTGGCCAAAGGCGAGCTGGACCTGGGCGATGTCGAAGACGAAGCGAGAAAAAAGCCCAGGAAGAGACTGCCAAGGCGAAAGAGGATCTCGTCAAGCGCGTCAAAGAGGCGCTGAGCGACGGTGTTCAAGAGGTGAAAATCACCCACCGCCTGACCGATTCACCCGCCTGTGTGGTACTGCCCGAGCACGAGATGGGCTACCAAATGCGCCGCATTATGGAAGCCGCAGGCCAGAAGCTGCCGGAGGTGAAGCCCATTCTGGAGCTCAACCCCAACCATGCCCTAGTGGCCCGTTTGGAAAATGCAGAGGGTGATCTATTTGGCCAGTTAGCCCACATCCTTCTGGATCAGGCGATCATTGCCGAGGGCGGCCATCTGGACGACCCGGCTGCCTACGTGAAGCGCCTCAATAGTGTGTTGACGGCTTAATGCCCTAAGCTCGCTAGTCGCGGCCCGCTTGGTTGACCAAGCGGGCCGCTTGTTTTGTTAAGATAGTGCTTATCAAAATGGGGGTTGAGGCCCACCGTTACGTAAAAGAACTCAGGACATGGCTATGGCAGAGCAGCAAAGTAACGTCGCGGTGCTGGGGGGCGGGAGTTTTGGTACCGCGCTGGCCAGTATCGCCGCCGACAATGGCGCTAACGTGCGTCAATGGTTGCGCGACGAGGCGCTGGTCGCGCAGATCAACCGAGAGCACCGCAACGGCCGCTATCTTCCCGACTATGCGATCAACCCTGCCGTCACCGCATTGACCGACTTGAAATCGGTGCTGACGGGTGCCGAACTGGTGCTGATTGCCATCCCGTCGAAAGCGTTTCGCAGCGTGGTGCAAGCGGCCAAGCCCTGGCTCTCGCCCGAACAAATCCTGGTCAGCACCACCAAAGGGATTGAGCAAGATGGCTTTTTACTGATGAGCCAAGTGCTGGAGCAGGAGACCGGCTTCCCCCATACTGGCGTCATTGCAGGGCCTAATTTGGCCTCCGAGATTGCTGACAAGCAGTTGACCGCCACGGTGATCGCCAGTGCGGATGCGCTAACGCGCACTCGAGTACAGCAAGTGCTGGGCTGTCGCTATTTCCGCGTATACGCCAGTAATGATCGTCACGGCGTGGAGCTGGGGGGCGCATTAAAGAATATTTACGCCATTGCAGCGGGCATGGCCGCGGCGCTGGGGATGGGGGAGAACACCCGCAGCATGCTGATGACCCGAGCGCTGGCCGAGATGAGCCGTTTCGCCGTTGCCCAGGGGGCCAACCCCATGACGTTTCTTGGTTTGGCAGGCGTGGGCGACCTGATCGTCACTTGCTCGTCTAACTTGTCGCGCAATTACCGCGTGGGCCATGCACTGGGTACGGGGCTGTCGTTAGAGGAAGCGGTGGCTGCGCTTGGCCAAGTGGCGGAAGGCGTCAATACCGTCAAGCTGGTCTGCGCAAAAGCGCGCGAGATGGGGGTTTATATGCCGTTGGCCGAAGGGTTGAATCGTGTGCTCTTCGATGGGGTGCCCGCACAAGAAATGGCGAGTACGCTCATGATGGGAGAGCAGAGCAGCGATGTGGAATTTATCCTGCCCCGGGAAGCGGTTCAGCAGGCGCATCGCGAGCAGGCCCACCAGGGCCAACACAACAGCGGAGGTTGCGATGAATAGCGGTATGAATAGCGTATTGATTATGCGCCATGGCGAAGCCGCCCCAGGTTTTCCAGACCACGCCCGACTGCTGACGCCCAGAGGGGAGCGCGAGGCCGAGACCATGGCCCGCTGGCTGGCATCGCGCGTTGAGCAGGGCGAGCTGACGCTGCCAATGCTCTACGCAAGCCCCTATGTGCGCGCTCAGCAAACCGCCCAGCGGATTAGCGATGCCTTGGGCGTGCCGCTTAACACGCTGTCATTTATTACCCCGGAAGACCCGCCGAGCGATGTGAGCGAGTGGTTGCTCACTCATCGTGATGACGCGCCGATTATGCTGGTCAGCCACATGCCCTTGGTGGGCGACTTGGCTGGGTTGTTGGTCGAAGGCACGCCAAGCCAGGGCGTTGGCTTCCCCACGGCGGCCATTGTCGAGCTAGAGGCTGACGTCTGGGCGGCGGGCTGCGCGCAGCTTAAGCGCTTTACCCAGCCTAGCCAGCTGTCCTAATCCTAAAACTGAGTCATAAAAATCAGCCATAAAAAAAAGCGGCTGCCGAAGCAGCCGCTTGTGGTCTATCACCGCACCTATGCGCGTTTTCTATAGCAGCGCATCCAGCTTCTCTTTCAGCAAGCCGTTGACCTGCTGCGGGTTAGCCGTGCCGCGTGATGCCTTCATCACCTGACCCACAAAGTAGCCAATCATCTTGCCACGCTTCTCGGGCTCGGAATCACGGTACTGCGCCACCTGCGCCGGACTTTCGGCAATGACTTGATCGATCATCGCTTCAATCGCGCCGGTGTCGGTCACCTGCTTTAAGCCTTTTGCCTCGATGACGGCATCCGCGCTCTCGCCCTGGCCATTCCATAGCGCTTGGAACACTTGCTTAGCGGCTTTACCGTTAATGGTGTCATCCAGCACACGTCTGATGAGTTCGCCAAGCTGTTGGGCTGACACTGGGCTATTTTGGATGCTCAGATTCTCGCGGTTCAGCGCGCCGGAAAGTTCGCCCTGTACCCAGTTGGCCGCCTGCTTGGCGTCGCCACATACCCGGTGTACTTCCTCGAAAAACTCCGCCATTTCACGACTGGCTGATAGCACGTTAGCGTCGTAAGCCGACAGGCCTAGCTCATTCTGGAAGCGGGCACGCTTATCGGCGGGCAGCTCCGGCAGTTGGTTGCGCAGGTGATCCAGGTAGGCTTGATCCAGCACCACCGGCAGCAGGTCGGGGCAGGGGAAGTAGCGGTAGTCGTTCGCCTCTTCCTTGGTGCGCATGCTGCGGGTTTCGTCGCGCTCTGGATCAAACAGGCGGGTCTCTTGCACTACTTTGCCGCCGTCTTCAATCAGTTCAATCTGACGTTCGACTTCAAACGCAATGGCGCGCTCCACAAAGCGGAACGAGTTGACGTTTTTAATTTCTGCACGAGTCCCAAACGCTTCTTGCCCTTTAGGGCGTACCGACACGTTGACGTCGCAACGCATCGAGCCTTCGGCCATGTTGCCGTCGGAAATGCCCAGATAGGTGACGATGGAGTGAATCGCTTTGAGATAGGCGGCCGCTTCTTTCGCACTGCGCATATCTGGCTCTGAAACGATCTCTAACAGCGGCGTGCCTGCCCGGTTCAAGTCGATGCCGGTCATACCGTGGAAGTCTTCGTGCAGCGACTTGCCGGCGTCCTCTTCCAGGTGGGCGTGGTGGATGCGAATCCGTTTGGTGGTGTTGTCATCCAGGGTAATCTCAACGTCGCCAGCACCCACAATGGGATGATACATCTGGCTGGTTTGGTAACCCTTGGGAAGATCCGGGTAGAAGTAGTTTTTGCGGTCAAACACCGAGACTTCAGGAATCTCAGCGTGGACGGCGAGGCCAAACTGCACGGCCATGGCGACGGCCTGCTCATTCAGTACTGGCAGGACGCCCGGCAGGCCCAAATCAACGGCGCAGGCTGGGTGTTCGGCTCGGCACCAAACGCGGTGGAGGCACCGGAAAAAATCTTAGAGCGCGTTGCGAGCTGAACGTGAACTTCCAGCCCAATCACGGTTTCCCATTGCATTAGGCGTTCTCCTCGGCAAAGGCGGGCAGTTGAAGGTGCCAGTCGGTCGCTTGTTGGAACTGGTGGGCCACGTTGAGCAGCTGCGCTTCGGCAAAGTGGGTGCCCAATATCTGTAAGCCTACCGGGCGACCGCCCGCAAAGCCTGCGGGAACGCTGATGCCAGGAATACCCGCCAGGTTAACGGCGATGGTGTAGATATCTTGCAGGTACATGGAGACCGGGTCTTTCTTCGCGCCCAGGTCGAAGGCAGGCGTGGGGGAGGCTGGGCCCATCAGTACATCGACATCTTCAAAGGCGTCGAGGAAGTCCTGGCGAATCAGGCGGCGAACCTTCTGCGCTTTGGTGTAGTAGGCGTCGAAGAAGCCTTCCGATAGCGTGTGGGTGCCGATCAGAATGCGGCGCTTCACCTCTTCACCGAAGCCTTCCGCCCGCGAGCGGGTATAGAGATCAATCAGGTCCGTAGGAGCATCGCAGCGATGGCCAAAACGCACGCCGTCAAAGCGCGACAGGTTCGAGGAAGCCTCGGCGGGGGCGATGACGTAATAAGCGGGAATCGCGTAGTGGGTATGCGGCAGGCTCACCTCGCGTACCGTGGCACCTAGCGACTCATATACTTTCACCGCTTCACGAACGGCTTTCTCTACCTCGGGGTCCAAGCCGTCGCCAAAGTACTCTTTAGGTAGGCCGATTTTGAGGCCAGAGAGCGGAGCATTCAGGGTCTCGGTGTAGTCCGGTACGCCACGGGCGACGCTGGTGGAGTCGCGCACATCATGACCGGCAATCACGTTCAGCAGGTGCGCGCAGTCTTCAGCGGTGCGCGCCATGGGGCCTGCCTGGTCGAGACTGGAGGCGTAGGCGATCATGCCGTAACGGGAAACCCGCCCGTAGGTGGGCTTCAGGCCGGTAATGCCGCAGAACGCCGCTGGCTGGCGAATAGAGCCACCGGTATCGGTACCCATGGCTGCAGGCACAAGCCCTGCTGCCACTGCCGCTGCGCTGCCGCCGGAGCTGCCGCCGGGAACGGCAGCGAGGTCCCACGGGTTTTTGACCGCGCCGTAGTGGCTGTTTTCGTTGGAGGAGCCCATGGCGAACTCGTCCATATTGGTTTTACCCAGGCTAATGGTGCCCGCAGCGCTGAGTTTCTCTACCACGGTGGCGTCGTAAGGCGCGAGAAAGTTATCGAGCATTTTGGAGCCGCAGCTGGTTTTGACGCCTTGCGTACAAAAAATATCTTTTAGCGCTAGCGGAATGCCAGTGAGTTTGCCTGCTTTGCCGTCAGCACGCGCTTTATCGGCGGCTTCGGCCTGGCTTAGCGCCTGTTCGGCGGTCACGGTAATAAAGCTATTGAGCTGACCGTCGGCTTTCTCAATGCGCTGCAAAAAGTGGGAAGTCAGCTCTCGGCTGGAGAGTTCGCCGCTGGCTAGGGCGGCGGCGAGCTGCGTTACGGTTTTATCATGCATGACCCGGAAGCTCCGTTCAGGGGCGAATAGAATAAGCGGAAACGAGCGGTGGGCGTGGGTTACTCGACCACACGCGGCACCAGATAAAGACCGTTTTCCACTGCCGGGGCACAGCGCTGGAACGTGTCGCGCTGGTTGGTTTCCGTGACTTCATCGGCGCGCAGGCGCTGGGTAGCGTCTAGCGGATGCGACAGCGGCGCGACGCCTTCGGTATCCAGGCTCTGGAGCTGGTCGACCATGTCCAGAATGCGGCTGAGATCGTCGACAAAGCCACTGGCTTGGTCATCGCTAACGGCGAGTCGGGCCAAGTGTGCGGCCCGGCGCACATGAGATTCTTCAAGCGCCATGATCGAGGTTTCCTCGCAATCGTGATGGAACATATTTCGCTTTAAGCGGTATACATACGGTCATCTTAAATTCGTCTGACGGAGCAGACGTGGAAAATAGCCGCAAAAGGTACCACATAATGGCCCTGACGGGCAGTGTTCGGCACGACTCGTGCTTGCTGCCAAGGGGTTGCGGTGATACCGTTTGCATCCGCACAGGGTTCCCGGTCTGCACTAGGTAACAACATCCATGTTCAAACGTTTGAGGGGGCTGTTTTCCAGCGATCTATCGATCGACTTGGGTACGGCCAACACACTGATTTATGTACGCGGTCGTGGCATCGTGCTCGATGAACCGTCCGTAGTCGCCATCCGCCAGTCTGGCAATATGCGCAGCGTAGCCTCGGTAGGTGCTGACGCTAAACGCATGCTCGGCCGCACGCCTGGCAACATTACGGCTATTCGCCCGATGAAAGACGGCGTTATCGCCGATTTCACCGTTACCGAGCAGATGCTTCAGCACTTTATTCGTAAAGTGCACCAGAGCACTTTCCTCACGCCAAGCCCTAGGGTTCTGGTGTGCGTACCCTGTATGTCGACTCAGGTCGAGCGTCGGGCAATTCGCGAGTCAGCAGAAGGCGCGGGTGCCCGAGAAGTATTCCTGATCGAAGAGCCGATGGCAGCCGCGATTGGTGCTGGGCTACCGGTAGAAGAAGCGCAGGGCTCGATGGTCGTGGATATCGGTGGTGGTACTACTGAAATTGCGATTATTTCGCTGAATGGCGTAGTGTACTCAGAATCGATTCGCGTAGGCGGTGACCGTTTTGATGAGGCGATCACCGCGTACGTGCGCCGCCATTACGGTAGCCTGATCGGCGAAGCCACGGCCGAGCGCATCAAGGAAGAGATCGGGTGTGCCTACCCGGGTGGCGAGCTGCGCGAGATCGACGTGCGCGGCCGTAACCTGGCGGAGGGCATCCCGCGAAGCTTCACGCTCAACTCCCACGAGATTCTCGAGGCGCTCCAGGAAACGCTGGGCTCTATCGTATCTGCCGTCAAGAGCGCGCTGGAGCAGTCGCCCCCCGAGCTTGCGTCCGACATCGCCGAACGCGGCCTGGTGCTGACCGGCGGTGGCGCGCTGCTGCGTGACCTCGACAAGCTGATCGCCGAAGAAACTGGCCTGCCGGTCATCGTGGCCGAAGATCCGCTGACCTGCGTGGCGCGTGGCGGTGGCAAGGCGCTGGAGATGATTGACCAGCATACCTTTGAGTTGCTGTCGAGCGACTGATCGCAGCGGTTTAACGCGGGGGATTGCCTATTAAACCGCTGTTCTCACACGGGCCGCTACCCGGTTACCGGCTATTCTTCTGTGTGCTGGCGGCAAGCGCGTTGATGTTTGTCGACCATCGTTTTACTCGCATGGAAGATGTGCGCGCCCAAATGACCACGATTGTCGCTCCCATCCAGTGGGTAGTCAGTGTGCCTAGTGATCTGCTGAATTGGGGCGCGCTAGCACTCGCCGACCAGCAGGCGCTGGTGGATGAAAACCGCCACTTGCGTGAGCAAATCTTGACGCTCTCTCACCGCGGGCAGCGCTTGGCTAACCTGACGGCTGAGAACGCCGAGCTACGCAACTTGCTTGGCGCTGCCGAGCGGCGCGATATTCCCTATATCACGGCGGAGCTACTCTCGCTGGATAATGACCCGTTTAGCCATCAAATGGTGGTGGATCGTGGGCACCGCAACGGTGCCTATGTCGGTCAGCCGGTGATTGATGCATCGGGTTTGGTTGGTCAGGTGGCTGCTGTTTCAGCCTACTCTAGCCGTGTGTTGCTGTTAGCCGATGCAAGCCATGCTCTACCAGTGCAGGTTAACCGCAATGGGCTGCGTTTTATTGTTCAGGGTACTGGCCGTTACGGCAGTGTGAACGTTCTCCATGTGCCGGATACGGCGGATATTCGCGAAGGTGACTTACTGACCACCTCTGGTTTGGCAGGGCGTTTTCCGCCGGGCTACCCCGTTGCGCGAGTGACCGAGGTGTATCACGACCCTGGCCAGCCATTTGCCCGGGTTGTTGCTGAACCTTCGGCTCAGCTTCAGCGTTCACGCCACTTCCTGCTGCTCTTTCCACCACCCCGCGAAGAGTTGGATGCTTCTATTTGGGATGAGTCCATGGATATTTCAGCCGATGCGCTCCATGCCGCCCAGCGGCTTGGGCAGCCAGCTTCCCCGGCCATGCAGGAGGAACGCTAATGGCGCGTGCGCCGGTAGTGCCACTGGTGGTGGTCTGGCTGAGCCTTATTTTTGCGCTCTGCTTACAGGTAATGCCCCTGGCCGATGGTTGGCAGGTTTTTCGCCCGGAGTGGATTGGGCTAATGTTGATTTATTGGTGTATGCAAGCGCCGGATCGAGTTGGGGTTTTTCACGGCTTTGTATTTGGCCTCTTGATGGATCTTATTGAGGGGACAGCGCTTGGACAGCATGCACTGATTTTTTCGATTCTTACGTTTTTAGCCGCGCTAGTGTATCCCCGTTTTCGTGCTTATTCGCTGGTACAACAGTCGGTATTGGTGCTGGTGCTGTTAGGGTTGGCTCAGCTGATAGAGCAGTGGCTAAGAACGCTGACGGGTGTTTTTTCCATACATCTCTCTTTCTTGATCCCATCGCTGGTCAGCGCATTCCTCTGGCCGTGGCTCTCCACAATGTTTAAAGCGATTGAGCGGCGAATGGCCAATGCGTGACGATAACCACACCCCCGTGCTCTGTTTGGCCTCGGCATCACCACGCCGCCAGGCACTGTTGGCCTCTATCGGTGTGCCGGTCAGTGTCTTGCCAAGCGATATTGATGAAACGCCGCTTGAGGCAGAGTCTCCCACGGCCTATGTAGAACGGCTGGCGGTGGCAAAAGCGCAGGCGGCGGTGGGCAAAACCGCGCTGCCCGTGCTGGGGTCGGATACCGCGGTGGTTATTGATAGCACCATTTTAGGTAAGCCTAATAATCAACAGCACGCGGCTGAGATGTTGAGAATGCTCTCTGGGCGCACGCATCAGGTACTCACGGCAGTAGCGGTAAGCGGGCCGCTAGGTATACTCTCCTGTTGTGTGGCCACGGACGTCACCATGCGCGAGTTAACAGCAAAAGAGATCGCCTGCTACTGGCTGACGGGCGAACCCGCCGATAAAGCGGGTGGGTATGCTATTCAAGGCTTAGCCGCCATTTTTATTGAACAAATTCAGGGCAGTCACTCTGCTGTGGTGGGGCTGCCACTATTTGAAACAACGCGCTTGCTACGCCAGCAAGGGGTTCCCGTTTGGGCGGGCCGTTATCCCTCGTAACCACCGACTCATCGCCCGCTGCGCTGGCAAGGAATAGGACATCCAATAAGGAATTTTGCATGAGCGGTGAAGTCCTCATAAATTTAACGCCAATGGAGACCCGCGTTGCGCTGGTGGAAAACGGCGTATTGCAAGAGGCGCTAATAGAGCGCTCTCGCAGGCGCGGTATCGTAGGCAATATCTACAAAGGCAAAGTGGTGCGCGTACTGCCTGGCATGCAGGCTGCCTTTGTTGATATTGGCTTAGAGCGCGCAGCGTTTATTCATGCCCATGAGGTCATGCCACCCGGTACGCCCAATGACGAGCAGCAGACCATCGGACAGCTTCTGCACGAAGGTCAGGCGCTGGTGGTGCAAGTCACCAAAGATCCTATCGGTACCAAAGGGGCGCGGCTGACTACCCATCTTTCGATTCCCTCTCGCTATCTGGTCTATATGCCTGACTCGCCTCATCACGGGGTATCGCAGCGCATTGAAGATGAGCGCGAGCGGGAGCGCTTGAAAGCGCTGCTGGATAAAAGTATCGAAGAGCAAACCATTGAGGTCACGGGTGGCTTTATCGTGCGTACGGCGGCCGAAGGCGTAGGCGATGAAGAGCTGGCCAGCGACATGTACTTCTTGCTACGTATTTGGCGCAAGGTCAGCGAGCGCAAAATCACCGCCGCCCCTCCCAACGTCATCTACGATGACTTGCCGTTGTTTATGCGCACCCTGCGGGATGTGATGCGGGATGATATCGAGAAAGTACGCATTGATTCCCGGGAGAACTTCGTCAAGCTGGTCGAGTTTGCTGAAGAGTTTATGCCCGATGCTGTTGATCGCATCGAGTACTACCCCGGCGAACGCCCCATCTTCGACCTTTATAGTGTCGAAGACGAGATTCAAAAAGCGCTAGGTCGCAAGGTGCAGCTCAAGTCCGGAGGATACTTGGTAATTGACCCCACCGAGGCCATGACTACCATCGATGTGAATACCGGTGGGTATGTGGGGCATCGTAACCTTGAAGAGACTATTTTCAAGACGAATCTGGAAGCTGCCACTGCCATTGCCCGCCAGCTCAGGCTGCGTAATTTAGGTGGCATCATCATTATCGACTTTATCGATATGGTGGATGTGGAGCACCAGCGGCAAGTGCTGCGCGTGCTGGAAAAAGCGCTTGAGCGGGACCATGCTAAAACCAAATGCACCGGGGTCACCGAACTTGGTTTAGTGCAGCTTACCCGTAAACGCACGCGGGAAAGCCTTGAACAAACACTATGCGAGGCGTGTCCCACCTGTGGTGGTCGCGGCACGTTGAAAACCCCTGAAACGGTCTGCTACGAAATCTTCCGTGAGATCCTGCGTGAAGAGCGGGCTTATAGTGCGGAAACGTATATGGTGCTGGCATCCCAGCCAGTAGTGGACAGGCTGCTTGATGAGGAGTCTGCCGCGGTCGCTGACCTGGAAACGTTTATTAATAAAACGATCCGTTTTCAGGTCGAGCAGCACTACTCCCAAGAGCAGTACGATATCGTACTGATGTAATGATGGCACCACGCTCTTTTTTTTCGTGGCTGTCTAGTAGGGGTGGCCGTTGTGCTGGGTACGCTGGCGGTACTGCTGTTAGCGCTGCGTCTCTTTGCTAGCCAAGTGGATGCATTGTCCCCCCGCTTGGAGGCGCTTTTAGAGGCACGTATTGGCGTGCCGGTGAGCATCGACCATCTAGCGCTCTCTCTGGAGCGCAACGTCCTGCACCTGGAGCTTGAAGACTTTCATGCGCAAACGCCAGATGGTCAGGCCCTGATAGGGCTTGATCGCTTGTCGCTGCGTTTGGATGTCTGGGCCACGCTGCGCCACTTAGCGCCTATCTTCAGCGATGCGCGTATGTTTGGGCTCGAATTCCATCTCTACCAGCAGCCTGACATCGCCTGGGGCTGGCCTTCACCGGCCAAACTGCCGCTGGGGGTAGCACCACAACCAGAGGTGGACCTTGAATCCTTGGATGCCTGGGCTGGACTGCTGCTGCGCCAGCGCCTCTGGGTGGATAACAGCCGCATCATGCTGCATGGCCAGCAGCAGACCGTGATGTTTCATGCACCTTCGCTGCTTTTAAATGGCGATCATCGCCGCACACGATTAGAGGGCTCCCTGAATATTGTCGAGGCACCTGATGTGCTGGCATCAGAGCTGCCCGCCATTACCATGCGTGCCGAAATGCAGCCCGGTCAGCAAGGCTTTAGGGACTTTTCTGCTGCGCTTCAGCTCGATATGCAGTTGGATCATCTGGTGGTGCTGGCGGCACTGTTTCGGCCAGATCGCATGCCTTTTCTCGAACAGGTGGGCGGTCATGTGCAGCTATGGGGGCGTTGGCAAGAAGGCGCGCTAGCTGATGCGCGGCTTGCACTAGATGTGCCCGAGCTGACGCTACGTAAAGATGTGGAGTACGCTGTGCTGCGAAACATTCAGGCCAGTGGGCAGTGGCTGCGCGACAGCGAAGGCGGTGAGGCGTGGCTAAGTGGCAATGCAGAAACCGTAGAGTGGGCCCAGCCTGAAGGCGTTGGTGATGGCCCCGCGCTGCCACACCACTGGTATCTGTCACACCAGCCGGGGCAGTGGGAGTTGCGAACCAGTGCGTTTGAGCTCGCCTCGCTAGCGGCTTGGCGGGAGTATGCGCTGTTGCCTGAGTCACTCACCCGGGTATTGCAAACGCTCTCGCCCCGAGGGCAGGTGCAGGGGCTGAGCCTGGGGCAGCGTGAGGGGCGATGGGGCGTGGATGCTGCACTTACTAATGTGGCTGTACTCCCCTGGCAGCAAGCGCCAGGAGGCGGTCCGCTGGACGCTTGGGTGCAGGCTCGCGACCTGCGTGGCCGCGTGACCTTTAATAGCGCAGGCGATAATACGCTCTATTTTCCAGAACTCTTCGATGTACCTATGCAGCTAAGTCACGCCGAAGGGGTGGTGGAGTGGGTGTATGATGGTCCTAACACCATGATTAGCGGCCGTGACCTTAATGTGGACTGGGATGGCGCCCAGATAAGCGGTGGGTTCGGCTTGATCGCGGGGCAGCAAAGCGGTCAATTTGGGTTGGATATTGCGTTTGCCGATGTAGATGCGATCTCCCGCCCGCTCTCCCAGTGGCTGCCCATGAAAGCATTTGAGCCGAAGCTGAGGGAGTGGTTGGAGAACGATATTGGTGGCTTAGTGCCGCAAGGTTCGCTGAAGCTTAGTCAGCCCCTGGGACCTGCGGCTTCATCAGATCAACTCTCGGCAACGCTCGCACTGGAGGTCACTCAAGGCCACTTGCCGATTGCGCCGGAGTGGCCGCGTTTGGAAGATGTCGAGGGGCGCTTGCTATGGCAAGGAGGAGTGCTTCAAGCTCAGGTAGAGCACGCCCAAAGCCACGGCGTTGAAGTATCCCAAGGCACGATACGTATGGAGAAAGAGCAGCCGCTTCAACTATCAGGCAGTCTTCAGAGTGATGGTGCATCCTTGCTGAACTTTGTTCAGGCCATGCCAGATATGGACACGTTACCACTTAGCGATATTACCGTTGATGGTACCATCGAAGGGGATATCGCCCTTGTATTGCCGCTGGATAACGAGGAGTCGCTCCAGCTAGAGATTAATGCGCGGCCAGCGCTATCGGCTGTGCGCTTCGCGTCACTACCAATAACCCTGCGTGATCTGGAGGGTGGGCTCAGCTGGCAGCAGGTGGGTGAGGCGCATGCGCTGTTAGGAGAGCTAAGCAGCCAGTGGCAGGGCGGTGATATTCGCGCAGAGCTGATGGCTGATCAGCGTGTTGCCTTGCAGGGCAGCGTGGAGTCGTCTGCGCTGTGGTCGTTGGCAGGGCTGCCTGCCGAGCAGGCTCGCCAAATGATGAGTGGCCGCACCCAGTGGCAGGGTGAGGTCTCTCTTGCGGCTCGTCCAGTGTTAACCTTAGAGAGCCGCCTGCTTGGCATCACCAGCGCGCTACCCGAGCCGTTTGCCAAGACTAGCGATCAACCGTGGCCATGGCAGCTACGCGCGGAGTTTGAAAGCGGGCGAGTATCGACGCAATTGGCCGATAAGGCAGCTGCGAGATTCCAAACGTTGAATAGTGGTGCACTAGCGGCCGAAGTGGTGCTCGGCAATGCAGTGCAGCGACCGAATTGGCCCAGCCAGCCTGGCTGGCGCCTTGAAGCAGGGCTCGATACGTTAGACCCCATGGCATGGCACGCTGTTCTGTCGCCGATATTGTCGGGAGGCGCCTTGGCATCTGCTTCTAGTGGCGAGAGCACGCCGCTTGAAGTACTGCTACGTGCTGGCTGTTTACGCTTTCGTGACAAGTGCTTTGGCGCTTTTAACGCCTCAGGGACACTCACCGGCCAGCGCGCAGCACTTCAGCTTAGCGGCGATATGTTGTCTGGGCGCCTAGATTACCAACCCGCCAGCGAGCGGCCGCTTGATGTTGCAATTAGCATGCTAGTCCTAGATCGTTTACTGGACCTGCCCGCCAAAGAGCATGATGCCACTGTCGCAGCCCCCGACTCTTGGGTTGATGCAATTGAAACACAGCATGTAGCCCCCGTTGCTATTCCCGACTGGCTAGCTGAACTGCCCAACGGCAGGCTACGGCTAGCGGATATTAGCGTTGGTGGCACTCGCTTTGGCCCATTAACCGCCTACTGGCAAACCGATGATCGTCGTTTTTCGCTCTCACCAGTTGGTTTAACCCTCGGACAGCTTTCTGCACGCGGCGAGTTGGTTTGGGAAGGCAATGCGGTGAATAGCCGTACACGAGCGGATATCTCCATACAGGGTGGCGATGTGGGGACGGCGCTGGAGCAGCTTAACCAACCGGTAGCCATGCGTAGCCGCACCACCGACCTTGCTGCTGAGCTTACTTGGTCGGGAGCCCCCTGGCAGCTTGATTTAAGCCGGGCTGGTGGTGAAATGAGTGCTGATATACGCGACGGCCGTTTTGTGACGCTTGAATCGACGCCTGCCCGCTTAGTGGGGTTGCTCAACTTTGATAACATTCTGCGCCGTCTACGGTTCGATTTTTCTGACCTAACCGGTCAGGGAACGGCCTTTGACCGTGTGCATGGCACTGCCGATGTAGCTGAAGGGCAGCTGTTGCTTCGTGGCCCCCTGCAAATTGATGCACCCGCCACCACGCTGACGCTAACAGGAAGTGTTAACCTCTTACAGCGTGAACTTGACCAGCGCCTAGGCGTCACACTGCCGGTTAGCCAAAGTTTACCCATCGCCGCCATTGCTGTCGGAGCGCCCATTGTGGGCGGTGCACTGTTTCTTGCCGACCAAATTTTTGGCGATGCGCTGGATCAAGCAACCACTATTTATTATCGCGTGCGAGGCCCTTGGACCTCGCCGCAAGTGACTTTAGAAGGCCCCCAATGACCGCACATAAAAGCGATATAGAGTCCGCTGTTTCCATTTTGCTAACGCCAGGTGGCCTCGATTTGAACGCTCTGGATGCTGGCCTTGGCTACGCCATGGGAGCGGGGATTGATTACGCCGACCTCTATTTTCAGCGCACCTGGCAAGAGGGTTGGGTGCTGGAAGATGGCGAAGTTAAAGAGGCCAGCTATAACATTGATGGCGGCGTTGGCGTGCGCTCGTTGGCAGGTGAGAAAACCGGGTTTGCGTACTCCAACCAAATTACCGCTGATGCACTAATGGATACAGGCCGTACCGCCTCTGGCATTGTCCGCAGCGGCAAGCAGTTGCCAGGGCAGAAAGTAATGCCAGTCAGCGCGGCGTCGTACTATGCAGGTATCGACCCACTGGCGGGCCTTTCGGCAGAAGACAAAGTGGCCATGCTGAAAGAGGCAGACCGCGTGGCCAGAGCGGCCGACCCGAGCATTAGCCAGGTCAGTGCGTCGCTGTCGGGCACCTATGAGGTGGTTTTAGTACGCGCCAGTGACGGCACCCTAGCGGCGGATATTCGCCCACTGGTGCGTTTTAACGTCAGTGTTATTGCGGCGAAAGATGGCCGCCGTGAGCGCGGCAGCGCTGGCGGCGGTGGTCGTTACTCCATGTCGCGTCTGCGGGATGAGGGCGTTGCCGAACGCTATGCCAAAGAGGCGGTGCGCCAAGCGCTGGTCAATCTTGAAGCCATTGATGCGCCAGCGGGGCAGATGCCAGTGGTGTTAGGTGCCGGTTGGCCGGGCATTCTGCTGCACGAAGCGGTAGGCCATGGCTTGGAAGGTGACTTTAACCGTAAAGGCAGTTCTGCCTTTGCAGGGCGAATGGGGCAGCGGGTTGCCGCCAAGGGAGTCACAGTGGTTGACGATGCCACTGTTGCTGATAGTCGCGGCGCGTTGAGCGTGGATGACGAAGGCACACCCGGCCAATATACGCCGCTGATTGAAGATGGCATTTTAACTGGCTATATGCAGGATAAGTTAAACGCGCGATTGATGAAGATGGCGCCTACCGGCAACGCCCGCCGCGAGTCGTTCGCTCATCTGCCGATGCCTCGTATGACCAATACGGTGATGTTGGCTGGTCAAGATGACCCTGCCGATATCATTAAAAGCGTTAAGCGGGGAATCTACGCCGTGAGTTTTGGCGGAGGGCAGGTGGATATTACCTCGGGAAAATTCGTGTTTTCGGCGAGCGAAGCCTACATGATTGAAGACGGTAAAATTACCGCGCCGGTGAAAGGTGCAACGCTGATTGGTAACGGGCCTGAGGCCATGGGCCGGGTATCGATGATTGGCCACGACATGGCGATGGATACCGGGATTGGCGTTTGCGGTAAAGAGGGCCAGGGTGTGCCGGTGGGGGTTGGCCAACCCACCCTGAAACTGGATGAGCTGACCGTGGGCGGCACGCAGTCTTCTTGAGACTCTGGTTTACAGCGCTAGCGTATCGCGCAGGTGTTTGAAAAGCTTGCGTGAGCTGGTGGGGGGCTTGCCCTGTTCGCGCTCTTTGCGGGCGTTGCGCACTAGCTGGCGCAGCGCCTGACGATCGGCGTTAGGGTAGTCTGCCATAAACAGGTCAACGGCGTCGTCGCCCTCATCCACTAGCCGGTCACGCCATTTTTCCAGGCGATGAAACGCATGATCGCGCTGCTCTTTCTCTTGTTCGATGGCATCGAAAACGCCCTGAATGGCCGTTAGATCCTCTTTGCGGATAAGTTTGCCAACGTATTGCATATGGCGACGGCGGCCTTCATGAGAGCGAATGCGAGAAGTCTCTTCAATCGCTCTCAGCATATCGTCTGATAAAGGAAAGCGCGCCCGCTCGGCAGGCTTCATGGCAATTAATGTTTCGCCAAGCGCTTGCAGAGCATGCATTTCACGCTTTAGCTGAGATTTACTCGGGCGCTCTTCTTGTTCATCGATATCGATAGGCTCGGGGCGTTGCTTCGGCATATAAGAACTCACAGATTAGATTCGTTTGCAGCATTATATCAGGCTGCGACCACAACATTGATTCGCCAATGCGATTCAGGTGAAAAGGAGGCCATATGGCACAGGCATTTGATGCAACGGCGCAGCAGGCGCAGTTGACGGAGCGCGCCACAGAGGCGCTTGCCCTGGCAAAACAGCTAGGGGCGGATGCCGCCGAAGTCGGCGCGAGCGTTGACCAAGGGTTGGGCGTTAGTGTGCGACTTGGTGAAGTGGAGACCGTTGAGCTATCTCGTGATCAGGGTATTGCGGTCACGCTCTATGTGGGAAAACGTAAAGGTAGCGCTTCCTCAACGGATGCCAGTAGTGCCTCCATTCGTGCCACGGTTGAAAAGGCGCTGGCTATTGCACGTTATACCGGGGAGGATCCCGCTGCAGGCCTCGCTGAAGCAGAGCTGATGGCGACCTATTTGCCAGACTTGAAGGTGCACTATCCGTGGGCGCTCTCAACCGATGAAGCGATTGACCTTGCCCTGCGCTGCGAACAGGCTGGCCGCGAGGTGGCAGGTATTCACCAGTCAGAAGGTGCCTCGCTCTCAAGCGGTGAGGGCGTGCGAGTATACGCCAATAGCCACGGCTTTTTGGGGACTCAAAAGGGTAGCAGTCACTCACTCTCCTGCATGCTGATTGCCCAAGATGAGCAAGGCATGCAGCGGGATTATGACTATACGTCTGCGCGTAACCCGCAGCAGCTTCGCCACCCAGAGGAGGTGGGGCGTGAGGCAGCAGCGCGAACGTTGCGGCGTCTAGGAGCGCGACGCCCCCCGACGGGAACGTTTCCTGTGCTGTTCGATCCCTCCCTTGCTAGCGGCCTTATCGGCCACCTTATGGGTGCTCTGGCGGGCGGCGCGCTTTATCGAGAAGCCTCGTTTTTATGTGATCGCTTGGGTAGCCCGCTATTCCCCGATTGGTTTGGGTTAGAAGAGCGCCCGATGGAAGTGGGAGCAACGGCTAGTTCACCGTTTGATGCGGAGGGTGTACAAACCCGTAGCAACCGGTTTATTGATCAGGGGAGGGTGGCGAGTTACATGCTCTCTGCCTACAGTGCGCGTCGTTTAGGGATGCAGTCCACGGGCAATGCGGGCGGCGCGCGCAACATGCGCTTGTTAGCGCCGTTAACGCCGCGGGAAGAGCTGTTAACACAGATGGGGCGTGGTATTTGGGTGACCGAGCTCATGGGGCAGGGCGTTAACGGCGTCACTGGCGACTATTCCCGGGGAGCAGCGGGTTTCTGGATTGAGAATGGCGAAGTACAGTACCCCATTGAGGAGTTTACTATTGCTAGTAACCTCAACAAGATGTTCGCGGGGCTAAGCGGTGTGGGAAGTGATACGGATACCCGTGGCAGTATTCACACGGGTAGCTGGCTGATTGATGCGATGACAGTGGCAGGAAGCTAGTCGACAAGTGCTGACTTGGTAAACTAGCTACTGGTCTTCGTCAAACCGTGCGTCGAACAGAGCTTCAATGGCATCTAGCGCCTGTTCGGCGTCGCTTCCTTCAGCGGCGACAGTGAGCTCGGTGCCGCAGGGGGCAGCCAGCATTAGCAGCGACATAATATTGGCGGCATCGGCTTTCTGCTGCTGCTTATAAACCACGATATTCGCGGAAAACTGCTGGCCACATTTCACCAGTTTGGTGGCCGCGCGGGCATGAAGACCACGCTGGTTGGTAAGTGTTAAGGTTCTTTTGGGCACTCTGGTTCCTTTTTGCCGAGTGGGTCTTGAAACTTAGGTCTTGAAAAACTAAGGTCTTGAAAAACTAAGGTCTTGAAAAACTTAGGTCTTGAGAAGCTTAGGCCTTAAAAGTTAGGTCCTGAAACTCAGGGCGTGCTGGCAGCGGTGGGTGTGGTAACGCATGGTACCGCTGGCTCTTCGCTCAGCGTGTATTGTAACCCCAGCTCACGGTGTCTCAACTGTACTTCTCCGGTCTGTTTAACCAGCTTTTTAGCAAGCTGTTCGGCCATATAAACAGAGCGGTGTTGCCCGCCGGTGCAGCCAATAGCCACGGTTATATAACTTCGCTGGCTATTTTGGTAAGCCGGAAGCCACTTTTCCAACCAAGCCTGAATATCATTGGTCATTGCCTCGACCATTGGGTAGCTACTTAAAAACGCCACTATATTAGCATCACGCCCTGTAAATTGGCGCAGGGTAGGGTCCCAATAAGGGTTGGGCAGGCAGCGAACATCGAAGACTAAGTCGGCATCCATGGGTACGCCGCGTTTGTAGCCAAACGACTCAAACGTCAGTGTTAGCTGATCTTTTCGCTGGTGGGCGACTTGATCAGTAATGCGGCGTCTCAGGTCATGCACGGATAAGCGCGACGTATCGATCAACAAGTCAGCGAGATCGCGAATTTCAAGCAGCGTCTCTTCTTCTTTATTGATGGCCTCTTCCAACGTCATTTCGCTATCCCGGGTAAGCGGGTGGCGACGGCGGGTGGCTGAGTAACGCTCCAAAAGAATGCGCGCATCCGTGGTCAGATAGATGACCTGAAAACGAATTTCTCGCTGGCGTAGTTCTTCCAGTAAAGCTGGGAGGCGTTCAAGCGCCGTAGGAAGGTTGCGCGCGTCAATGCTCACTGCTAAGTGAGTGCGCTCGCCTTGCTCACGTAGTTCATCAACTAATGAGCCCAGCAGCATGGCGGGTAAATTGTCGATAGCGTAGTAGCCAAGATCCTCTAGCGCTTGTAAGGCGATAGATTTACCGGACCCTGAACGGCCGCTAATGATCACCAGTTGCATAGCGTCTCTCTTGGCTTGCATGGGAGGAAATTATCGCTGCGTGCAGTGGCCACCGCCCATAAAGCCTAGGCGGCTTGTTCGCGAATCTTGGCGGTAATAAGTGCTAAGAGTTCGCGCTGACTATCGGCTTTACGTAACTGCTGACGCGTATGGGCGTCGTTCATAATAGTAGCCACTTGGCCAAGCAGTGCTAGGTGGGTGTCATCTGCCTCTTCTGGTACCAGCAGCACAAACACAAGATCCACCGGGTCGCCATCAATGGCGTCGAAGTCTACTGGCTCAGCAAGCTTTAAAAAGCCAGCAATGGGTGCGCTACAGTGAGGACTGCGAGCGTGGGGGATGGCAACCCCGTTGCCTATCCCCGTACTGCCTAGTCGCTCGCGGCCAATGAGTCGGCTAAACACCTCTTGGCTATCTAGGCTGGGTGTATTTTGGGCGATAAAGGTGCTGAAAAACTCCAGCACCCGTTTTTTGCTGCCCCCGGGAACGTCATAAAGCACGCGCTCCGGGGGGAGGATGGTTTCCAACGTCATTGAGTTAACGCACACCAGCGCCCTGGGCGCGAGCTTGTGCTTTTTCCTTATGTTTAACGAGTTGACGATCGATTTTGTCTGCTAGCGCATCAATAGCGGCATACATGTCGTTATCAAGCGCTTCGGCGTGAAGGTCTGCACCGGCAGCGTGCAGTGTGCAGGCTGCTTGCTGGCGCTCCTTCTCAACAGATAAGGTCACTTGCACCGTGGTAATGTTGTCGTAGTGGCGTTCAACGCGCTGCAGCTTTTCGTTAACGTAGTCGCGCAAGGCGTCAGTCAGTTCAACGTGATGACCAGTGATGTTTACTTGCATTGACGTGCTCCTTATCCATCGGACTGTACTTCGATTGTAACCCTTTTTACGCTATTGCAAAGCCCTTGCGTTGAGTTTGTTCATACGTACCGCTTAACTAGCGTAAACGGCGGCGCTCACTTGACGAGGGAATGCCCATTGACTCCCGATATTTTGCGACAGTACGCCGTGCAACGCTAATGCTCTCCTCTTCAAGCAGAGTCACCAAGCGGCTATCGGAGAGCGGTTTTCCTGAGGGCTCATCCTGAATCAGCTTTTTGATGCGGGCGCGAATGGCTGTGCTGGAGTGGCTGTCGCCGCCGTCTTGGCCGCTTACCTGGCTTGAGAAGAAGTACTTAAGCTCGAAAACGCCCCGCGGCGTGTGAATAAATTTCTGCGTGGTCACACGAGATATGGTGGATTCGTGCATCTCTACCGCTTCAGCAATATCCGCTAAAATCAGCGGTTTCATTGCTTCTTCGCCATGCTCCAGAAAGCCAATTTGGCGTGCAATAATTTCACGCCCAACTCGTAGCAGCGTGTCATTGCGACTCGATAAGCTTTTGATCAGCCAGCGGGCTTCTTGGAGGTGCTCTTTGAGGAACTGGTTGTCTTGGCTTTTGTCTGCGCGTTTGATCAAGCTGGCGTAGTCGGGCTGTATACGCAAGCGTGGTAGTGCTTCTGGATTGAGCTCTAAATGCCAACCTTCATTGTCGTGCCGAACGACTAGGTCGGGGGTGATGTAGCTGTCGTCGGTAACGCCATAGGTGCTCCCAGGGCGTGGGTCAAGGCTGCGAATTAAACGGATGACATCGTCAAGCTGCTCGTCATCAAGGCTTAAACGGCGCTTGAGAAGCCGCATATCGTCTTTGCCTAATGCTTCCAAAAACTGGCGAACCAGCCGTTTGGCGGGCATTAGCAGAGGGGTGTCCTCAGGTAGTGAGGCGAGTTGCAGCATCAGGCATTCACGCAGGTCTCGGGCAAAGACGCCGGTGGGCTCAAA
This sequence comes from Halomonas sp. KX33721, assembly GCF_001596805.1. Lineage (NCBI taxonomy): Bacteria > Pseudomonadati > Pseudomonadota > Gammaproteobacteria > Oceanospirillales > Halomonadaceae > Halomonas > Halomonas sp. KX33721. The sequence goes on from NZ_LVIA01000012.1 coordinate 25,992, forward strand.
TTGCTGCAAGCGCAGCAGGGTATTTTCCACTTCCCGCTGGCTTAAGCTGTCATGGCCTTGGGCTTTTAATCCTTCCCGAATGTCATTAAGCGGCTGGGTGAGATAGCCGTTGGCATCCAGCGCATCAATCAGGCTTTCCGCGATGGCGTATTCTCGCGGGCTAAAGTCTGTCATGGCCAGTTGCCATAGCAGGTGGCCATGTAGGCTTTGTCCAGCGGCTTGGCGTTCGAAGTCGGGGCCTTCACTGTTGCCACCCAGGCTGCCTATGTCTTGATAGGTATCTGACCAGTCACTGTCGACGGAGAGTTCGTTGGGGATGCTCTCGGACCACTCAGCCTCTTGAGGCTCACTGACAGCCTGCTCGCCAAACTCATCTTCTTGCTCAAGCATGGGATTGGCATCTAGCGCTTGCTGAATTTCTTGACGAAGGTCCAGCGTCGATAGCTGAAGCAGGGCGATAGCCTGCTGCAGCTGAGGTGTCATGGTCAGCTGTGTGCCGATACGCAATTGGAGAGAAGCTTTCATGACCATCTGAGAACCACTCGTTAATCAGAAAGCTCCACCCTAGAGTGAGTTATGGCTTGGTGCAAGTGCAATAAGCATGCCACTAAAAGAAATGCTTCTGCAGGTCACTGTTTAAAGGCGGAAATCAGCGCCTAAATAGACATCTCGAACCTTCTGGTTGTTGAGGATTTCCTGGGCGTTTCCACTGGCAATGATGTGACCGTCGCCAACAATGTAGGCAATATCACAAATATCCAGCGTTTCACGAACGTTATGGTCGGTGATCAATACACCAATGTGGCGTTTCTTTAACGCTCGAATGATAGCTTTAATTTCCCCAACGGAAATCGGGTCAACCCCGGCAAAAGGTTCATCCAGCAGGATAAAGGCCGGTTCGGTGGCCAAAGAGCGGGCGATTTCAACACGGCGGCGTTCGCCCCCAGAAAGACTCATGCCTAAGTTGTCGCGTATATGAGTGATGTGAAAATCTTCAAGTAGTAACTCAAGTTGTGCTTCCCGGGCGCTTCGATCAAGCTCTTTGCGTGTCTCTAAAATGGCCATAATGTTGTCAGCCACGGAGAGCTTGCGGAAGATGGAAGCTTCCTGGGGTAGATAACCAATCCCTGCCATGGCGCGTTCATGCATAGGAGCATGAGTGAGGTCAAGGTCGTCAATGCCTACTTTGCCCGCATCCAATTTGACCAACCCCACAATCATATAAAACGAGGTGGTTTTACCTGCACCATTAGGGCCAAGTAGCCCAACCACGCTACCTTGAGTGATTTCCAGATTAATATCTTTAACCACACGGCGGCGCTTATAGCTCTTCGCTAAATGATGGGCGTAGAGCGTTTTTACTGGTGTGGGGGCTGGGGATGTTGATGCTGCCACGTGGCCACTTCCTATTGTTCGGGCTGAAGGGTCATACGAATACGCTGATTTTCACTGCCGCTAACGTCAGAGCGTGCTTGTACTACTTCTTGATCGATAAAGTACTCTAAACGTCCACCTTGGAAGTGATCTCCTTGCTGGGTCAGCTCAGCTTGGTCAATCAGCTCAACCCGGCGTTCGGAAACGTGATAAATAATCCGACGCGCCCAGCCTTCTATAGGGGTTTCTTGGTCTTCAATTTGGTTACGCAAGTAAGCACGCTCGCCCGTAGCGATGGCGCGAGACAACTCGCCAGCATTGTTACGCTGAATTTCGACACGCTCGCCGCGTAGCTGCATATTGCCTTGGCGAATGTCAACGTTACCGGTGTACACGGCTGTCCCTGCTCGTTGGTCAAGATCTAACCGGTCGGCCTCCACATGAATAGGCGCTTGGTTTTGTGCCGCTACAGGCAGTGCAATTGTGACAAGCGGCACGGCTAGGGCAAGAAGTACAGTGCGGATTAGAGCATTCATCGCGACTCCTAAGGGGAACGGGTGGCCGGCGGATGAACGCCGCGCACGTTGTTGGTTAAACGGACTTGGCTGTCATCCAGCCATACATCCATTCGGGAGGCTTCCATACGCTGAGGGGGCTGCTGCAACACTACGTGGGTGTCGCTCCAGGCATGCCGGGTGGTCCCGTCGTAGTTTAATAGTTCGCTATCAAGCTGCCACCCCTCTTCAGGCGCTAGTAGTCGCGCGGAGCCTGCCAATGTTAATGCTTGGGTTTCAGTATTGAGGGTGCCAGTGTTCGCCGTGGCGAGCCACTCACGTTGTTCGCTATCAAACAGCGTGGCACGGGGTGACAACACGTCAGTCATTGCCGTTTGCGGAGTATGCACCAGCCGTGGGGTTACCAGAGATTGCTGAATAGTGCCTGTTTCGCCAAATAGGGTAATTTCGGCATTCTCTAATACGTGCCCAGGTTCCTGGGCACGAGCTTCAGAGTCAATCTCAGTCTCCTGGGGGCCGCGAGGGTCTAGCCAAACCAGCACGCCGCCTAGGGCGATGACCATTGCCGTGATCCAGACCCGTTTTCTTACCCTAAAGCGCATTATGGCTGTCCGTGCAGATACGTATCGAGTACGGCATCCCAGTGCCCTTGGGACGTTAGGAGCGTATCGCAAATTTCACGCACAGCCCCGTGTCCGCCAAGGCGTTCAGTGATCCAGTCGGCATGGGGGTGCATGTAGTCCGGAGCATTGGGGACCGTAATACCGACACCGGAGCGCTTGATCGGAGCAAGATCAGGTAGGTCATCTCCACAGTAGGCGACCTGTTCTAAGGTGATATCAAGCCGCTGACAAAGCGCTCTCAGGGTAGTGAGTTTGTCTTCACAGCCCTGGTATACGTGAGTGATTCCTAAGGCGGCAGCGCGCTGGCTCACCATAGGTGAATCACGGCCGGTAATCAGCGCCACATGGATGCCGACACGCTTGAGTAACTTCAGGCCATGACCGTCCTGGGTGTGAAACGCTTTGATTTCGATACCGTCAGCCTGAAAATAGAGACGGCCGTCAGTAAGTACACCGTCTACATCAATCGCAAGCAGTTTTACGCGGCGAAGCCGGTCGAGTAGTGCATCAGGTAGGGCCATAAAGCCTCCATCATCCATTGCCAAAAAAGCAGTATAAAGTCGTTAAATAACGCCGCTGGCAAGCAGGTCATGCATATGCAGCGCGCCGATGGGGCGCTGCTGTTCATCAACAACAGCCAGTGCAGTGATACGGTTATCTTCCATAATGCGCACCGCTTCGGCAGCTAGTATGTCTGGACCAATGCGCTTGCCGGGGCGCGTCATTACGTCATCTACCTGAACATCGCGCAGGTCGTGGTGTTGGTCTAGCGTGCGACGCAAGTCGCCGTCGGTATAGACCCCGGCAAGACGGCCTTCGCTATCCACCACGCAGGTAAAGCCCAGCCCTTGGCGTGTTATCTCAAGTAGTGCATCGCGCAGCGGGCTGCCCAGCGCTACTTGAGGGAGCCGTGAGCCATCGTGCATTAAGTCGCTAACACGCAGTAGTAAGCGCTTACCGAGGCTGCCGCCAGGGTGAGAGAGGGCAAAGTCTTCAGCGGTAAAGCCCCGTGCTTCCAATAGAGCAACAGCAAGGGCGTCGCCTAGGGCAAGGGCGGCGGTGGTGGAGCTGGTGGGTGCTAGGTCAAGCGGGCAGGCTTCTCGTTCTACACCGCTATCCAGGTGGGCGTCTGAGTGCTGTGCAAGAGTGGAGCCTGGGCGGCCAGTCATACTGACCAGCGGTGTGCCAAGGCGCTTGAGTAGCGGAAGTAGGGCCGTTACTTCAGCGGTTTCACCGGAGTTAGAGAGTGCCAAAACCACATCGGCGCGGGTAATCATGCCCAAGTCGCCATGGCTGGCTTCACCTGGGTGAACAAAAAAGGCTGGAGTGCCTGTGCTGGCTAGGGTGGCTGCGATTTTGCCGGCGATATGACCTGACTTTCCCATGCCGGTGACTACCACGCGTCCCTGACAGGCAAGCATAAGCTGACAGGCGTGGTCAAAGTTTTCATCTAGCTTGGCTTGCAAGCCGCCAATAGCCGCTTGCTCGATTTGCAAGGTGCGCAGCGCACTTTCACGCAGTTGGCTGGGTGTAGAGAGTGGCTGGCGCATGGCATGTCTCGTTTTCATGATGTGAGTAGGTGACTAGTAAGAATAACATCTTGCAGCGGTGTTTAGCTAAAGCATGCAGCAAGTACCTGCGGTATTAGTGAGTTCTATTGACGAGTGGTTTGTACGGCAATGATTTGTGCGACTGTTACTAAGAGTAGCGTTAGGATACGATGTTCGATAATATTTCGAAAACACTGTTTTCTAAACTGCCCCGCGCCCAGTCGGTTTATACTGACGCGTTCTGGCATCAACGATGAAGGTCAATCAGCATATGACGGATGTTCCCTTCATACAGGTTGAAGATGTTTACTTTTCCCGTGGAGATAACGATATCTTCCGTGGCGTTAATATGACCATTCCGCGTGGCAAAGTCACCGCTATTATGGGGCCAAGCGGCACGGGTAAAACAACGCTATTGAAGCTCATTGGTGGCCAATTAACGCCAGACCGTGGGCGGATTTTAATTGATGGGCAGGATGTTCACCGCCTGTCACGCAAGGCGTTGTTTACGCTACGTAAGCGTATGGGAATGCTGTTTCAGAGCGGCGCGCTGTTTTCGGACTTAGATGTTTTCGAGAATGTGGCCTTCCCGCTGCGGGTGCATACTGACTTGCCCGACACCATGATTCGCGACTTAGTGTTGCTAAAGTTGCAGGCAGTAGGGTTGCGGGGGGCAAGGCATTTAACTCCCGCTGAGCTATCAGGGGGTATGGCGCGGCGGGTGGCATTAGCGCGGGCAGTCGCACTTGACCCTGAGTTAATCCTTTATGATGAGCCATTTGTAGGCCAGGATCCTATCTCTATGGGTGTGCTGGTGCAATTGATTAAGCGGCTCAATCAGGCGCTGTCGCTGACCTCGGTAGTGGTCTCCCATGATATCAAGGAAACGCTGAGTATTGCCGACTATCTCTACCTGATTGCGGATGGGCAGGTGGTGGCGCACGGCACTCCGAGCTCGCTAGAGGTGAATCAAGACCCTCGTGTCAGCCAATTTATGCACGGCGAGCCAGATGGTCCCGTGCCGTTTCACTATCCCGCAGAGACGCTCTACCGGGATATTCTCGGTCACGATTTAGCACTTAAGGCAGGGTAGATGCAGTCTAAATTTTCTCACTACACGGCGCGGGTTACCCGCCTAGGGCGTAAAGGGTGCGACGTGGTCGAGGCTTTAGGGCGCGCCACGGTGTTTCTTGCTCAGTCGGCCGTGGGAGTGCCGTCACGAGAGGGGTGGTCGCTTTGGCTGCGCCAAATGCACTTCGTGGGTGTGCTGTCTCTGGCCATCGTGCTGGTGTCGGGGCTTTTTATCGGCATGGTGCTGGCGCTACAGGGATATACCATTTTAGTAGATTTTGGTGCCGAGCAGGCATTAGGCCAAATGGTCGCGCTTTCTCTGTTGCGAGAGCTGGCACCGGTAGTTGCCGCGCTGCTGTTTGCCGGGCGGGCGGGGTCTGCTTTGACTGCTGAAATTGGCCTGATGAAAGCCACCGAACAGCTCACTAGCATGGAAATGATAGGTGTGGATCCGCTGCGTCGCGTGGTGGCTCCTAGACTTTGGGCGGGCTTCGTAGCGCTGCCTATTCTTACCGTTGGCTTTAGCGTGGTGGGTATCTGGGGCGGCTACTTAGTTGGCGTCGAGTGGCTGGGCGTGTTTGAGGGCTCTTATTGGAGCAATATGCAGGCCAGCGTGTCGTTCATCGATGATATCGGCAATGGCATGATCAAAAGCGTGGTGTTCGCGCTGGTGGTGACCTGGATTGCTGTGTTTCAGGGTTATGACCTAGTGCCAACCTCTGAGGGGATTTCGCGAGCTACCACCCGTACGGTGGTCTACTCCTCGTTAGCGGTGCTAGGGCTGGATTTCGTTTTAACCGCCGTTATGTTCGGCGGCCTTTAAGGGTGGAGTAATGTCATGAAGCGCAGCAAAACCATGGAGTTTGGCGTTGGCCTGTTTATGTTGGCTGGCATCATAGGGCTGGTATTCCTCGGCCTGAGAGTCAGCGGTTTAACGCTCTCAGCACCTTCAGATACGTTCCGCTTGGAGGCCAACTTCGCCAATATCGGTGGGTTGAAGCCGCGTGCCCGCGTCACTATGGCAGGGGTTACCGTGGGCCGGGTGGAGTCAATCGAGCTGGATACGGAGTGGTACGACGCTCGTGTCACTTTAAGCTTGGATAGTGAGCTTGAAGGCCAGCTTTCCCAGGATACCACCGCAGCCATATTAACGGCTGGCCTATTGGGCGAGCAGTACATTGGGCTAAGTGTTGGTGGGGCACCAGATGTGCTTGAGGAGGGTGACGTGATTCGTGATACGCAGTCCGCTCTGGTGCTTGAAGAACTTATTCAGCAATTTGTATCCAATATGGTCAGCAACTAGCTGCCTTTAGCTATCTTCATTTGAGAGGTTGATATGATGCATAAGGTTTTTCCTGTTTTCGTTCAGCGGCTCGCGTTGGCTGCCATGCTGTTGCTGGCACCGCTGCTGGCCCAAGCACAAACACAGTCTCCAGAAGAGATGATTCGAGACAATATCGAATCCTTTATGAGCCAAATTAATGGCAAAGAGGACTACTACGCCAATAATCTAGATGAGTTGAAGGCGCTGGTGAATGAAAGCCTCAACGAAGTAGCAGATTTTCGCTATATCGGTGCCAGTGTGATGGGCAGCTATTTCCGTAATGCCACGCCAGAGCAGCGCAGCCGTTTTGCGGATGTCTTCCGCCAGACGCTGATCGATACCTACACGCGTGGTCTGGTGACCTTCGACTACGACGAGCTGCGTGTGTTGAGCCAACAGCGTGCCCAGCGTCACGAAGATCAGGCCAGCGTCGATATGGAAGTGGTGGCCAACAATGGTCAGGTCTACCCGGTCAGCTACAGCCTGCGTCTTTCTGACGGCCAATGGCGTGTCGTGAACGTAATTGTCAACGGCATTAACCTGGGCTTGACCTTCCGTAATCAGTTCGACCAAGCCATGCGTGACAATAACCGCGATTATGATGCGGTCATCCGTGGTTGGGCGCCAGAAATAGGTGTGGACGAGCTAGAGCAGGGAGGCGACGCGTGACATCGCTGCTGTCTCGTTCAGAGGTGTCCCTAACGATTCAGGGTGATGCGCTCATGGTTGCTGGCGACCTGACAATGAATGTAGCGACTGAGGTGGCCGCTGCAGGTGTGAAATGGTTACGCAGTGCCAAGTGTTTAGAGGTCTGCTTTGACTTTGAGCAAGTCAGTAAGGCCAGCAGCGTTGCTATTAGTGTCTTATTTGAATGGCTGCGTGCTTGCCAAGCGCTGCAGATCACGGTTCGTTCGATTGTCTTGTCGGCCCCGCTCAAGCGGCTGGCCTCTTTGGCGGAGTTGGATGCGCTTACTTCCTCATCCGTTTCAGCTTGAACTGAGCGATCTTTAGAGCAGCCCACGGGCTGCTCTATTTATTGGTGGCTTGCACGGCATCGCCAAGCGTGTCGCTTTTCTTTATCATGTTCGCCTATTGGTTACTATTTCAACGACCCCAAAGGAGTTTCCTGTCTCATGCAACCCAACGAGGTAAAAGCACTGCTTGAATCCCGCATCGATGGGTGTGAGTTTCACATCCAGGGTGAAGGCTGCAATTTTCAGGTGATTGCAGTTGGTGAAGCCTTTGAAGGTCTTTCTCCAGTGAAGCGTCAACAGCTTGTATACGCAGCGCTTAGCGAGGAAATCGCTTCGGGTGCACTGCACGCTATCAGCATTAAAACGTTTACTCCGACGCAGTGGCAAACTGCGGCGGAAAACGCTCAGTAACGGCCGCTCCATGGATAAACTCATTATTACGGGCAATGGCTCGGTGGATGGCGAAGTATGGGCAAGCGGTGCGAAAAATGCCGCGCTGCCTATTCTATGCGCGAGCCTATTGGCAGATGGCCCAGTGGTTATCGGTAACCTGCCGCATTTGCAGGATATTACCACCACGCTTGAGCTGTTGGGACGAATGGGCGTTGAGCCTGTGATGGGTGAAAAACTGAGCATTCAACTGGATGGCTCTCAGGTCACTCAATGCCATGCGCCTTACGAGCTGGTGAAAAAGATGCGCGCCTCTATTCTGGTGCTGGGGCCGCTGCTGGCGCACTTTGGTAAGGCGGATGTCTCACTGCCTGGTGGTTGCGCCATTGGCTCACGCCCGGTGGATTTGCACCTGCGTGGTCTGGAAGCCATGGGGGCGGAGATCCACGTTGAAGCGGGCTATATTCGTGCCCGTGTCGACGGTCGTTTAAAAGGTGCAACGATCTTTTTTGATACCGTGACGGTGACAGGCACAGAAAATCTGCTCATGGCGGCTACGCTCGCCGACGGCAGAACGGTTCTTGAAAACGCCGCCCGTGAGCCTGAGGTGGTGGATCTGGCCGAGTGCTTGATCAAAATGGGCGCGAAGATTCATGGTCACGGCACGGACACCATCATCATTGATGGCGTTGCCTCGCTGCACGGCTGCGAGCACGATGTCATGCCCGACCGTATCGAGACGGGCACCTTCCTGGTCGCGGCGGCAATGACCGGCGGGCGGGTAAAAGTGAAGCGTACCCGGGCCGATATTCTTGAAGCGGTACTCGCTAAGTTGGAAGAGGCGGGTGCGGAGGTCGACAGCGGTGAAGATTGGATTTCGCTGGATATGCATGGCAAGCGCCCGAAGGCGGTTAATATCCGAACGGCGCCTTATCCCGCATTCCCCACCGATATGCAGGCTCAGTTCGTCGCTATGAATGCCGTTGCAGACGGGCATTCACGGGTAGTAGAGACAATCTTCGAAAACCGCTTTATGCACGTTCAAGAGCTTAACCGGATGGGCGCGAATATCGTACTGGAGGGTAACGCCGCGTTAATTAAGGGCGTTGATAAGCTTTCTGGAGCCCCGGTGATGGCAACGGACCTTCGTGCTTCGGCATCTCTGGTTATTGCGGCCATGATGGCCGAAGGAGAGACCCTGGTCGATCGCATCTACCATATTGATCGTGGCTACGAGTGTATCGAGGAAAAATTACAGCTGCTGGGGGCGAAAATTCGCCGTATCCCCGGCTAAGCCACGCGGACAACACTGGCCTTAGACCATGAGTAAGCAACTGATTTTAGCCCTTTCAAAAGGGCGTATTTTGGATGAAACGCTGCCTCTGCTGGCAGATGCGGGCATTACGCCCGCTGAAGACTTAAGTAAAAGCCGCAAGCTGCTTTTTGATACTAACTTGCCGGACGTCAAGCTGGTGATCATCCGCGCCACCGATGTGCCCACCTACGTACAATTAGGTGCCGCCGATGTGGGCATTGCAGGTAAAGACGTGCTGCTTGAGCATGGCGCGGAAGGCCTTTATGAGCCGCTAGATCTAGAGATTGCTCGCTGCAAGCTGATGACTGCGGGTGTTACCGGGCAGCCCCCTGCCAAAGCACGCCGCCGCGTGGCGACCAAGTTCGTCAACGTAGCGCGTCGCTACTACGCCGAGCAGGGGATCCAGGCAGAGGTCATCAAGCTCTACGGGGCGATGGAGCTGGCTCCGCTCATGAACTTGGCCGATGAGATCGTTGATATCGTCGACACTGGCAATACGCTTCGCGCTAACGGTATGGAACCCCGTGAGCTCATTGCCCATATCAGCACGCGTTTGGTGGTCAACAAAGCGGCCATGACCATGAAGCACGACCGTATTAAGCCGCTGCTAGCGCGCCTGGAAAGTGCCGTAAAAAAGCGTCAGACGCAGCCTATCGAATGACACGAGGTTCATCATGAGCGATACAACCACAGCCACTATTGCCCGCCTCTCGACCAGTGAAGCGGCTTTCCATCAGCGCCTCAATGCGCTGTTGGATTGGGAGGGCGTGTCTGATAAAGCGGTCCAGGCTCGTGTTGAGGAAATCTTGGCAGACGTTAAGCAACGCGGTGATCAGGCGGTCATTGAGGCAACCAACCGCTTTGACCGTTTATCGGTCGAATCGATGGCGCAATTGCGCCTAATGCCAGAGCAATTAAAGAAGGCGTATGATGGTTTGCCTGCCGAGCAGCGTGATGCCCTGGCAATGGCTGCCGAGCGTATTAAGCGCTACCACGAGCGGCAAAAACCGACCTCTTGGCAGTATGAAGAAGCCGATGGCACGGTGTTAGGCCAAAAAGTGACACCGCTTGATCGTGCAGGCATCTATGTTCCAGGCGGTAAGGCGGCTTATCCGTCGTCCGTACTGATGAATGCCATTCCTGCCCACGTGGCAGGTGTGCGTGAAATCGTCATGGTGGTACCTACCCCTGATGGTGTGTTGAATGATCTGGTATTGGCGGCGGCGCACCTAGCGGGCGTGGACTACGTGTTCACTATTGGTGGCGCCCAGGCCGTTGCCGCGCTTGCCTACGGTACGCAAAGCGTTCCTCGGGTCGATAAAATTGTGGGACCCGGCAACATCTACGTGGCCACTGCCAAGCGGGCCGTGTTCGGCCAGGTCGGCATCGATATGATTGCCGGGCCCTCCGAGATTATGGTGGTGTCGGATGGGCAAACCGACCCGGATTGGATCGCCATGGACCTCTTCTCTCAGGCGGAGCATGACGAAGATGCCCAGGCGATTTTGGTGAGCTGGGATGCCGCGCATTTGGACGCCGTGGCGGCTTCCATCGAGCGGTTGCTGCCAACGCTAGAGCGCGAAAAGATTGCCCGCGCATCCCTGAACCGTCGCGGCGCACTGATTCTGTGTACAGATCAGGCCGAAGCGGTTGAGATGATTAACCGTATCGCTCCTGAGCATCTTGAATTGTCGGTTGCTGAGCCTGAGGCATGGCTAGACGATATCCGCCATGCGGGCGCTATCTTTATGGGGCGCCACACGTCGGAAGCCCTGGGGGATTACTGCGCGGGGCCGAACCATGTGCTGCCGACATCCGGCACGGCGCGATTCTCATCACCGCTCGGGGTGTACGACTTCCAGAAACGTTCTTCCATTATCCACTGTTCCCCTGAAGGGGCGTCTGAGCTGGGTAAAGTCGCTTCGGTGTTGGCCCGTGGGGAGTACCTCACTGCCCATGCTCGCTCTGCCGAGTATCGGGTTCGCGATTAACGGGCAGTGTGTTTAGTGTAGCAGGGCGGCTTTAAGAGCCGCTCTGCCTGTCGGCTGATGTTGCGTTGGTCGGCACCGGGCGCTCGCCTACCTCCAGCGTCATCTCCATGCGCTCGCCGCCGCGGACAATCGTCAGAGGCAGTGACGTGCCGGGAGGAATAGATGCAATGTCACTCATAGTAGCGCGTGCATCTAAAATGACCTGGCCATCAATAGAGAGCAGTACATCCCCCGGTTGTAAGCCTGCCTGTGCGGCAGGTCCGCCGCTTACCACGCCTGCTACGATCACGCCTTGTGGGGTGCGTAGCCCAAACGAGGCTGCGAGCTCTCGCGAAAGCGCCTGAGCCTCAATGCCCAGCCAGCCGCGAATTACGCGACCGCGAGTCACCAGCTCATTGAGTATGCTGTGGGCAAGGTTGGCGGGAATTGCGAAGCCGATACCTTGAGAGCCGCCTGAACGTGAGAAAATTGCCGTATTAATTCCCACTAGAGCGCCATCAGGATTAACTAGTGCGCCGCCTGAGTTGCCGGGGTTAATGGCCGCATCGGTCTGAATAAAATCCTCATATGCATTAAGCCCTAAATGGCTGCGCCCTGTGGCGCTAATAATGCCCATAGTGACGGTTTGGCCAACGCCGAAGGGGTTGCCAATTGCCAGTGCCACATCGCCGACGGCGACCTGTTCTGAGTCGGCAAGCTCAATCACCGGTAGACTTTCAAGATCAATGCGCAGCACTGCTAAGTCGCTTTCTGGGTCTGTACCAATCACTTCGGCCAGCGTTTCACGCCCATCGCGCAGGGCAACCTGGATTTGATCCGCGCCATTAATCACATGATGGTTAGTCAGTACATAGCCATCCTTGCTGACAATGACGCCAGATCCCAAGCTGGAGAGCATCCGTTGATGGGTTGTGGCATCGTCGCCGCTGAAGAACTGCCGGAAGAAGGGGTCTGACATCAGTGGGTGCTGGTCGCGCTCTACAATCCGGGATGAATAGATGTTCACCACCGCAGGCGCTGCTTGGTTAACTGCATCGGAGTAGCTAGCCGGGCCCTGGTTGCGGGCAAGAGGTTCTGCTTGGCGAATGTCGGGCGCAGGTCGGTTAGTGCTCTGCTCGTTGCTGGTAGTGGGTACCAGTGCCGGGGGTGTTTCCACCGCTGCGGGCGGAGTCTGTCGAAACGGGTTTGGCAACTGCTCTGGGAACGCGAGCAGTAGCACGGCAGCTAGCAAGAGCCCCGTGGTAATGGGCCATAAATAGGGCAGCACAGAACGGTGCATGCGAGGATTCCTCAGCGGGTGGCAGTCTAAATAGTCGCGAGGTTCGCGATAATGCGGAGCGAGTTTTACAATGGCGTTATGGTAACACTGAATGCCGCTGTGCCTCACGGTGGCTGTTTAAACTGTTAAGGAGTGAGTGTGAATCATCGCGATCAACTTGTCGCCGCTTGTGACCATCAGCTGCGAGCCGAGCAATTTAAGGACTTTACGGTTAATGGGTTGCAAGTTGAAGGGCGTGATACCGTCAAGCGAGTGATGTCAGGAGTGACGGCGTGCCAGGCGCTGTTAGATGAGGCGGTAGCATGGCAGGCTGACATGGTGTTGGTGCATCACGGTTATTTTTGGAAAAACGAGCCAGTGCCTATTACAGGAATGAAACAGCGCCGCATTAAAACGTTGCTCGCCAATGATATAAGCCTTCTTGCCTATCATTTGCCATTAGATGCCCATGTGGAGATGGGCAACAATGCTCAGTTAGCTAAGCGGCTCGGTTGGAAAGTAGAAGGCTGTTTGGATGGGGAGCTGGGGGAAGGGCTGCTCTGGTCGGGGCGTTTGGTTGCGCCCCAAAGTATTGGTGAGCTTGCTGAGCAAATAAGCACCACGCTTCAGCGGTCTCCTCTTGTTGTGGAAGCGCCGTTTGCTGAGCAGCCTATAGAGCGAATCGCATGGTGTACGGGCGGAGCACAGGATATGATCACCGCTGCCTACGAAGCAGGGGCGCAGGTGTTTGTGTCTGGAGAAATATCTGAGCGTACCACGCATTTGGCGCGTGAAATGGGGATTCACTATATTGCGGCGGGCCACCACGCCACTGAGCGTTATGGTGTCCAAGCGCTTGGTGAGTGGCTAGGCAGTGAGTTCGGTGTGGAGCATCGTTTTGTGGATATTGATAATCCTGCCTAGCTCAAGGGCGCAGGGCACCTGTCGCTCATTGATCGGGTGCCCTGCTGGCGATACGCGGCAGTAATGGCGGCGTTTGCCTTAGTAGCGGGGAGGTTGTGCTGCTGTACCTTCAGTAGGTTGGTGGCTCTCTTTTAAGCCAAAATCTTCTGACAGCGTACCGTTTTTGCCCGCTGCGTAGTCTCTAGGCATTGCCACGTTGCTGTCGTTTTCAGTGTCGCTTGTGGTGGTGCTGGATGACGGCTTAACGCTGGATAGTTTCCACTGAGTTGCTTCGTTCTCTACCTGTTGCTCAAGCTGATCAGCTTCGTGGCGAATGTTTTCTAAGCGCTGCTGAATGCTCGTTAAGTGGCTGCTCATGCCCTTCTTTAGTTCAGCGATTTGGTGTTCACGTTCAAGCAGTGTCTGCTTGAGTGAAGCGGCATCCCGCGCACCTTTGCTGAAAAGTCGATAGCACACTAAGCCGATGATAAAGCCGATGATAAAGCCGACGATTAATCCAATGATTGCAAAAGTGAATGGCGAGCTTGCTTCCACAGTCTTCTCCCTAAGTAATGCGCGCCACTGAACACAGGGCGTGGCTTTTAAAAACAGCCCCATTATAGGCGCGTCTAAGTCGGTTGGGTCAATCCGCTCATGCGCTTAGCGTTTAAGCGGCGTATAATTAGCCCCATTTTATTGAGCAAGCTTTATCTGGCGGGCGGTGGCGCGTCGAGGATACGGCTTGGACAATGCGTTGCGGGAGCACATTAATGGCATCAGTATCTGCACGTCAGGCGTCTGATCAAACGCGCCGGCCAACGCCGCTTGAGCGTTATCAAGAAGACCTCAAGCGTAGCGATTTCCAATATGACTCTGCCCAAGAACAAGCAGTGAAGCATCTGCAGCGCCTCTATGATGAGTTGGTGTCAGCGCCGACCACGGTGCCCAAAGCGATAGTCGCCAGTAAAGGCATCAAGGCCAAAATGGCAGGCTTGCTGGGTAAGAAAAATGAACCGGCCAAACCCCCAGTACCGCAGGTGAAAGGGCTCTATTTTTGGGGTGGCGTGGGGCGTGGAAAAACTTACTTAGTCGATACCTTTTATGAAGCACTGCCGTTTCCCGAGAAGATGCGCACGCATTTCCACCGCTTTATGCAGCGGGTGCACAACGAGCTGACACGCTATAAGGGCGAGAAAAATCCGCTTACGCTCATCGCCGGTAAATTTGCGGCAGAGGCGAGGGTAATCTGCTTTGATGAGTTTTTTGTTAAAGACATTACCGACGCGATGATTCTGGCCAATTTGCTGGAAGCACTGTTTGAGCGTGGTGTTGTGCTGGTGGCGACGTCGAATATTGTACCCAATGACCTCTATAAAGACGGCTTGCAGCGTGCACGATTTGTGCCTGCTATTGAGTTGCTGAACCGTCACTGTGAGGTGGTCAACGTTGATTCAGGGGTCGACTACCGCTTGCGTGCTCTTGAGCGTGCAGAAATTTTCCATGCGCCTTTAGATGACGCTGCCGAGCAGGAATTGGCACGCAGCTTCAGAGAAATTGCCGGACAGTCGGGTGAGGAGGGCGCGCCGCTGGAGGTGAATCACCGAGTGCTGAAAACTCGCCGCTTGCATGATGATGTGGTGTGGTTTGAGTTTGCCGAGCTGTGCGATGGCCCTCGTAGCCAAAATGACTATATCGAGCTTGCTCGGGAGTTTCACACAGTGTTGGTAGCCAACGTCCCGCGAATGGATGGTAAAACGGATGATCAGGCGCGGCGCTTTATCAACATGGTGGATGAGTTTTATGACCGTGGCGTAAAGCTGTTGATGTCCGCTGAAGTGCCGGTGGAGTCGCTGTATAACGACGGTAAGCTCACATTTGAGTTTCAGCGTACTCTGTCGCGGCTCCAGGAGATGCAGTCTCGCGAGTACTTGGCGCTGGCTCATAAACCCTAGTGCCTGCGCATGCATCAAAAAAAATAGCTACGGCACTTAACTTGGGCACATGCTTACTGTAGAATGCCGCCTCGCTACACGTTGCTGGCTAAAATCAGCAACCAAAAAAAAATAGGGATGGTGCTTCACCGCTTGGCGGTGTGAGTCACCCAACACACTTAATCTGGTGATTTCATCCATGAAGACGTTCAGTGCTAAGCCGCAGTCCGTCCAGCGCGACTGGTACATTGTCGACGCTACGGACAAAACGCTCGGTCGTCTGGCAACCGAGATTGCTCGCCGCCTGCGTGGTAAGCATAAGCCCGAATTTACCCCTCACGTTGATACCGGCGACTACATCGTCGTGATCAATGCAGAGAAAGTCCAAGTAACCGGTAACAAGGCGAAGGCTAAAACCTACTACCGCCACACAGGTTACCCGGGCGGTCTGCGCTCCATGACATTCGACAAAATGCTCGACCACGCTCCCGAGCGTATCATCGAGTCTGCCGTTAAAGGCATGCTGCCGAAAGGTCCGTTGGGTCGCGCCATGTACTCCAAGTTAAAAGTGTACGCCGGTGCCGAGCATCCGCATGCTGCCCAGCAGCCGCTTGAACTGAACATCTGAGGAAATCTTCGCCATGACACAGCAGTATTACGGTACCGGGCGCCGCAAGACTTCCACCGCTCGTGTGTTCCTGAAGCCGGGTTCCGGCAAAATTACCGTCAACAACCGTGAGCTTGACCAGTACTTCGGTCGTGTTACCGGTCGCATGGTTGTTCGTCAGCCGTTAGAGTTGACTGAAACCCTAAACCAGTTCGACGTCTACGTTACCGTTGAAGGCGGCGGCGGCTCTTCACAGGCTGGCGCTATTCGTCACGGCATCACGCGTGCCCTGATGAACTACAACGAAGACCTGCGTCCTACGCTGCGTGCCGCTGGTTACGTTACCCGCGATGCTCGTCAGGTTGAGCGTAAGAAAGTCGGTCTGCGTAAAGCACGTCGTCGTCCGCAGTTCTCCAAGCGTTAATTTTACGCTATGTGGCAAACACGCCCAGGTCAAAGACCTGGGCGTTTTTTTATTGGAGTATCAAAAAATTATAACGCTCGTACCACCATGGTCCGGGGCGGTTGTTCTTGTGCAGAGCGCTTTGTTTTTTTAACATAGACTGTATTTGATATTCGTCGTCGCAAGACGCCTTTGCGACGGAACGGGTAAGCTGATGGGAGAAACCAGAAATGGCAGATAACGGCGTAAACAAAGGCCGGCGCCGTTTCCTCGTAGGCGCCACCTCCGTTGTGGGGGCGGTGGGCGCTGTCGGGGTTGCGGTCCCCTTTGTGGCATCTTGGCAGCCTAGTGCCAAGGCAAGAGCGGCAGGCGCGCCGGTTCAAGCGGATATTTCCAAGCTTGAGCCAGGTCAGCGTATAACCGTCGAGTGGCGTGGTCGCCCGATTTGGATCATTAATCGTACGCCTGAGATGATCGAACGGACCGAAGCGCTAGGGGCTGACAGCTTGGCGGATCCAGAGTCCGAAGTGCCACAGCAGCCTGCCTATATCCAGGGTGGTCTGCGCTCGATCAAGCCTGAGATTGGTGTCTTGATCGGCATCTGTACCCATTTGGGCTGTTCTCCCTTGTATCGGCCCGAGCCGGATGCGGAAGGGGTGGGTGTCGATAACTGGCCGGGTGGTTTCTTCTGCCCATGCCACGGCTCTCGTTTTGACTTGGCCGGTCGCGTCTTTAGCAACGTTCCTGCGCCGACGAACCTTGAAGTGCCCCCCTATCGCTTTGAAAGCGATGACATCATCGTGATCGGCGAAGATGAGGAGAGTGCCTAATGGCTAATCCAAATAAGGCGAAGGCCGAGAGTGGCATCATGCGCTGGGTGGACGACCGATTCCCCGCCACGCAAATGATGCAAGACCATCTGACGAAGTACTACGCGCCGAAGAACTTCAACTTCTTCTATATATTTGGCGTGTTGGCGCTGCTGGTGCTGGTCAACCAAATCCTGACCGGCGTTTGGTTGACCATGAGTTTCAATCCCTCTGCCGAAGGTGCGTTTGCCTCCGTCGAGTACATCATGCGTGATGTCGAGTGGGGCTGGTTGATTCGCTACATGCATACGACGGGGGCATCCGCCTTCTTCGTGGTCATCTATCTGCATATGTTCCGCGGGTTGCTTTATGGTTCCTACAAAGCGCCACGTGAGCTGGTGTGGATTTTTGGTATGGCCATCTATCTTCTGCTGATGGCCGAAGCCTTCATGGGCTATCTGCTTCCATGGGGTCAGATGTCTTACTGGGGGGCGCAGGTCATTATCTCGCTGTTCTCGGCCATCCCGGGTATTGGCCCTGATCTAGCGCAGTGGGTGCGCGGTGATTTCCTAATTTCAGGCATCACGTTGAACCGTTTCTTTGCGCTTCACGTCGTTGCGTTGCCCATCGTGATTTTGGCATTAGTCGTGCTTCACATCATTGCTCTGCATGAAGTGGGTTCTAACAACCCTGATGGTATCGAAATCAAGCAGAAGAAAGACGAGACCGGCAAGCCGCTCGACGGCATCGCTTTCCACCCGTACTACACCGTGAAGGACTTGGTTGGTATTGCGGTGTTCTTGTTTGTCTTCAGTGTCGTGGTGTTCTACTTCCCGGAAGGGGGGGGCTACTTCATCGAGCGGCCGAACTTTGAACCGGCTAACCCGCTGAAAACGCCTGACCACATTGCACCGGTTTGGTACTTCACGCCGTTCTACGCCATTCTGCGTGCGATTACCTTCTCGCTGTTTGGTCTTGACGCTAAGTTCTTGGGTGTCGTCTGCATGGGTGCGGCCATCGCGGTGTTGTTCGTGCTGCCGTGGCTCGACCGTAGCCCGGTGCGCTCGATGCGCTACAAAGGCTGGATGTCCAAAGTTATGCTGCTGCTGTTCTGCATCAGCTTTGTAATTCTTGGTATTCTAGGTGTGCTGCCGTCCACAACAGGTCGCACCATCTTGGCGCAAGTGTGTACAGCCATTTACTTCGCCTTCTTCCTGCTGATGCCGCTCTACACCAAGCTGGAGAAGACTAAACCCGTTCCGGAAAGGGTGACTGGCTAATGAAAAAGCAACTATTAGCACTGCTCTTCGCAATCGTGCCGGTAACCGCGATGGCGGCTGGTGGCGCAAGTGTGCCTCACAGCATGGAGCCTGACCTACAGGATCAGGCGTCTCTGCAAAATGGCATGAAGCTCTATGTTAATTACTGCATGGGCTGTCACTCGCTTGAGCACCAGCGCTTTGCGCGCGCGGCTGATGATCTGGGTATCCCCCAGGATCTGGTAGAAGAGAACTTAATCTTCTCCTCAGACTTAGCGTTCAACGACCAGATGCACATTGCGATGGATCGTGGCGATGCAGAGTCTTGGTTTGGCGCTCCGCCGCCCGACCTGACGCTGGAAGCGCGCCTACGTGGCACTGACTGGATCTACTCCTACCTGTTGGGCTTTTACAAAGACCCGAGTCGTCCCACTGGTGTGAATAACACCGTGTTCGATTTGGTGGCGATGCCTAACGTGCTGGAGCCTCTCCAAGGCGTTCAGGAGTTGGTGTGTGCCGAAACCGATCAGCCGGTGGCGGGGCAGTCTCCCGACCCGCTATCAGGTAAGTATCAGTCTTGTGATGTGCTGCAAGTGACTCAGCCAGGGGCGATGGAGCCAGCCGAGTTCGAGGAAGCGGTATATGACCTGACCAACTTCCTGGCCTACGTGGGTGAGCCTTCCAAGCTGCAGGCGCAAGCCCTGGCACCTAAAGTACTTATCTTTATCTTTATTTTTGGTGTGATTGCTTACCTACTCAAGCGTGAGTACTGGCGAGACGTCCACTAATCAGTAAAGTAGGATAGGCGGTTCAGGCGCACGGCGAAAGCCGTGCGCCTTTTGTTTGCGGCGTGATTATGTATCGTTGGCTACCTTCCCATAAGAGGGTGCTGGCATGTTATTATCGAGAATTGTTTTGATGCGAGGATGCTTTCATGGGTGTTGTGGCCAAGCGGTCGTCAATGATCTTTTACTCGGGTAGTGATGATCATTTCAGTCATCGAGTGCGCATTGTTCTGGCTGAAAAAGGAGTAGCGGTCGACATCGTCGATGTCGCTGAGGAGCAGCCGCCTGAAGAGTTAGCAGACCTCAATCCGTACAACAGCGTTCCGACGCTGCTGGATCGTGACTTGGTGCTTTATGAATCCAAGGTAATGATGGAATATCTGGATGAGCGTTTTCCTCATCCGCCCTTGCTGCCGGTCTATCCTGTAGCGCGTGCTCAAAGCCGTCTGTGGATGCATCGCATTGAGCGCGAATGGTGCCCGATGTTAGAGCAGATTCGCACCGGTGGTAAGAAAGAGGCCGATAAGGCACGTAAAGAGCTGCGTGAAAGTCTCATTGGCATTTCGCCCATCTTTGAAGATATGCCTTACTTCATGAGTGAAGAGTTTACGCTGGTAGATTGCTGTTTGGCACCGATCCTGTGGCGTTTACCTGAGCTGAATATTGAGTTGCCCGAGAAGCAAGTGAAGCCGCTGTTAGGTTACATGTCGCGGGTATTTGAGCGCGAAGCGTTTAAAGAATCTTTGAATGAGCGTGAAAAAGAGATGCGCGCTTGAGTTCATTCGGCCTCTTAGCTCTGTGGGCAAGAGGCCATATTTGTTAGGAGGAGGGAGTCTTATGAAATCGAGCCGTCCCTATCTCGCCCGAGCCCTCTATGAGTGGCTGTTAGACAATGAATTAACGCCCTACCTCGTGGTTGACGCCACGCAGCCTGGGGTGGAAGTACCAAGGCAATTTGTTCAGAATGGGCAAATTGTGCTCAATGTAGCGCCGACGGCGGTGCGTGACCTGTTTATGGAAAATCAGGCGATTGGTTTTAATGCTCGATTTGGTGGCCAGCCTATGCAGGTGATGATCCCAACGCCTGCGCTTATCGCCATCTACGCCCGTGAGAATGGTGCGGGTATGGTGTTCGGTCACGAGCCTGAGCTTGATGCTGCTGGGTTTGAAGAGCAGGATGATGAAGCTGGAGAAGCAGGCACTGACACAGAATCGGCAAAGCCTGAGCTGACACTCACTGAGCCAACCTCTGAGCAAGCGTCCAGCCAGTCGTCTGATAAGGCGTCTGGCGATGGCAAGCCCAAGAAAAAACCGACGCTTCGCGTTGTGAAGTAATCAGTCAGATAGCAGTCTCGGTAGCCAAATACAAAACAGCCTCGCCAACTATTTGGCGAGGCTGTTTTCTAGCATCTAGGTGTTAGTCAAGGTAGTCAAAAACCTTAACAATGCGTTGTACGCCACCCACGGAGGAGGCTGCATTCACAATGCGGTCTGCCTCTTCCCGAGTCACCATGCCCATTAAATAGACACTGGCGTTTTCCGTGGTGACCTTCAGTTTGGAAGAGTCAATGCGGTCATTCGTTGCCAGGTAGCTTATGACATTGGTGGTCAGCCACGTATCTGTTAGCCGCTGGGTGGCGGGCAGGTTGGCGGCGACGGTAAGCTCATTATGAACTTTGTCCACGCCGCGTAAGTTCGATGCAACGTTACCCGCCATGTTTTTCAGCTCTTCGCTTGGTACCTGTCCAACTAGCAGCAGCGTTCCGTTATAGCTGTGGGCGCGAATGCGTGCATCGCCTAGGCGGGCATCGGCACGAGCTAGCGCGCGCGCTACTTCGCGTTCAATCGTGGCGTCGACAGCTTCTACGTCATTGCTACGCTGGCCGTAGTTAGAGGGGTTTGAGGCGCTATTGTTGGCGCAACCGCTTAGTGCTATCACGCCGCAGAGCGTGGCAGCCAATAGTGTTTTGGATGAAAAGTGCAGGGCCATGAGGATGACTCCTTGATCAGTAATTATTCGCAAGGCGTGCGCTATTACTCAGCGCCACCAAACAGCTGTTCGTCAATTAAATCACAAAGGCAGTGAATAACGAGTAAATGAACTTCTTGGATGCGTGCGGTAGAGGTGGCGGGAACACGGATCTCGCAGTCGTCTTGCCCCAGTAAAGAGGCCATATTACCGCCGTCACGCCCGGTTAGTGCGACTACGGTCATGTCGCGGTCGTGAGCCGCTTGGATCGCTTGTACAACGTTAGCGGAGTTGCCGCTAGTTGAAATAGCCAGCAGTACGTCGCCTGGCTGGCCCAGTGCGCGAATTTGCTTGGAGAACACCTCATTATAGCTATAGTCATTAGCAATAGATGTCAGGGTCGAGGTGTCGGTAGTTAGTGCTAAAGCAGGCAGGCTAGGGCGCTCACGCTCAAAACGGTTCAGTAACTCAGAAGAAAAATGCTGACTGTCACCGGCGCTGCCGCCGTTACCACACGCAAGAATTTTCCCTTCATTAACCAGACACTGCACCATCATTTGGCTGGCGACTTCAATAAAAGGAGGCAGTACTTCGCTGGCATAGGTTTTGGTATCAATGCTGGCATTGAAATGGCTGAGTATGCGGGATTGAAAGTCCATCAGGGCTTCCTAGTTAAGAGTATTAATAAGCGTCAAAAGCCGCTTGCTCCCAATGAAACTCGAGAGTGGGCGGTGTGCCTGTAATGGCTAGGATATCAAAGCGGCAGGGGCAAGAGAGGTTATGTCGCGCAATATAGAGCGATGCCGCACGAATTAAACGACGCCGCTTCTGCGCGTTCACCATTTCCAAGGGGTGCCCATGGCGCGTCGTAGCGCGATGTTTGACCTCGACAAAGACCAAAATATCCTGGTCATACATCACAAGATCAAGCTCTCCGCCTTTTACATGGTGATTGTTGGTGACCAGGCGAAGGCCGTGCTGCTGCAGCCATTGAGCGGCTAACCGCTCAATGGCTGCACCTCGATAACGGGCAGTTTGGGGATTATTGCTCATTACCCAGTAGGCCAGGAATTAAAATGGGTGACGGTGTGCCATTTTGAAACTTGGCCCAGGGCAGTTCGCGGTGGATGCGGCCATCATTTGATAGCGATAACGTCCCAGTGCTGCCGTTTAAACCGTTTAGGCTGGACAGGTCCGACATCCGTTTAGCAAGTTCATAAGCATCAACACCCATAGCCATCAAGCGGAACATCGAGGCATCTGCCTCATCGCGCAACTGCTGGTAGGTAGGGTAAAAAGGTAGTACCTCTTCTCCGCCTACTGCAGCATCTGGAATTTGCCAGGGAATGTCCATGAACATCACATCGTTCAGATCCTGATCCAAGCGCGTTTGCAGCCGGCCTTCATGTAGGTGCGAGGTGGCGTAGATGGGCAGGTCAGGAGCGTAGTAATAATCCAGCGTGGGCGGCACCTGGCGTGCGTAATCGGGAAGCGCTAGTAGGAAGAGGGCGTCAATGTTGCCAAGGCGGGCGCGCTCGCCGCTAACATTCAGCGCGGTTTGCACAGCGTTGGAAACTGGGCTGCTCGGATTGTAGCGCACTGCATTCGTCACCTCGCCACCCAGGCGCTGAAACTCGTTCCAGAAGGCTTCACCAACTCGGCGGCCCCAGTCATTATCCGGCACCATCACCGACATTTGGCGCTGGCCATCCTGATAAGCACGGCGCGCTGCCTGCCGGGCTTCACCTTCTGCAGATAAGCCGTACTGCAGTAGACGTTGTGCTTGGTTGTTGGCACCGCTGCCATAGTTCAGCGCTAGTGTAGGCAGGGGTACGCTGTCACGCTGCTCAAGCTGAGACACCTGATCCTTATCGAGCGGGCCAATCATTAGCTGGGCATTCATTTGCTGAGCGCGGCTATACAGTTCGTCGAGCGAGTACTGGGCAGCATCGATAAAACTTAACTGAACGCCGTCAGCACTAATCTCGTTATGGCGGCGTATGGCGGTGGCAAGTGTATTGGCAACGCTGCTTAGCGGGCCAGATTCCGGTAGTGCAACCACAATACGGCGAATTTCGGTGCCCTCAAGTTCAGGTAAGGTGACTTGAACTTGCCCCGGCTGCTGATCAAGCGTTTGCTGTGCCCACTGTTGGCGCTCAGCAAGGGTTTGCTGCTGATTTGCCTGCATAGGTAGCTCATCGTCCAAGACTTGTGTTGCGCGCAACACGGCGCGTGGGTCGTTTAACCCGCGAGCAAGCTCTGAAAATAGCATGGCCCAGCGCACGCGATCGGCGTCGTTAAGCAGCGTTTCATCAATGCTGCTGGCGGTATCAAAGGCGTTTTCACGCTGGCCCTGGCGGGCCAAAATATTGGCGGCTTCCAGACGTGTGCGAGCGGCCTGCTCTGGGGCTTGCTGTTCGGCTTGACTGAGCAAGCGGCCGGCATCCTGGTCGGGTACTCGGTCAACCACGCTCGGCGGTTGCATGGCGCACCCGGTGATGAGAAGTGCCATGAAGGCAGTGGCCAACAGGCCACGAAGTGACTGTTTCATGTATCCTTCCTTAGTTTCCATTTGCGCTGTCGCGGTCTATCAGCAGGTTAGCGTGGTTTTCCATAAGCATAGCGCACCGTCAGGGCAAACCATTAACAAATCGGGAGTCACGATGACACACCAACATCCGGGTACATTGTACGTGGTTGCCACGCCAATTGGGAATTTGGACGACTTAACGCCGCGTGCTGCTCGGGTATTAGCCGATGTATCGCGTATTGCGGCGGAAGATACGCGACATAGCGCGCGGCTGCTTGCCCACTTAGGGGTGAATACGCCGATGATATCGCTGCATGAGCACAATGAAGCCCAGCGGGTCGATACGCTCGATGGTTATTTATCAGCTGGTGAAAGTATTGCACTGATCAGTGATGCCGGTACGCCGCTGATTTGCGATCCCGGTTTCGTGCTGGTGCGGGAACTACGCGCCAGAGGGCGCCACATTGTTCCGCTGCCTGGGCCGTGCGCGCTGGTCACCGCGCTTTCTGGAGCGGGGCTGCCCACCGACCGCTTTACGTTTGGGGGCTTTCTGCCTGCCAAGCCCAGCGCTCGCCGCCAAGCGTTGGAGAAGTGGCAGAGCCGTGAAGAAACGTTGGTATTTTACGAGTCGCCCCACCGCATTGTGCATACGCTTGAGGCGCTATGTGAGCAAATGCCTGAGCGCACGGTGGTGCTGGCACGAGAGTTGACCAAAACCTTTGAAACATTTCTTCAGGGATCACCGGCAGCGCTTCGTGATCAGCTCGCTGAAGATCCTAACCAGAGCCGGGGTGAGTTTGTAATAATTATTTCTGGTGCCCCTCCGGCGGTGCAGGGAGATGAGCAGTCGATAGAGGCCAATGAGCTGTTAGCTGCCCTGCTGGCAGAGGGGGTGGGTGTCAAACAGGGGGCCTCGATTGCGGCCAGAATGCTGGGTGGCCGTAAGCAGGAGTGGTACGCCCGGTTGCAGGCAATGAAAGGTCAGCATTGAGGCGAGCGCAGGGCGCTGGTATGCTTGCCGCCGGAGTTGGCCAGACAGTCGCCGCTAATACCCTTTAAAAGGTGTTGGGGGAGGAAAGTCCGGGCTCCATAGGGCAGAGTGCCAGGTAACGCCTGGGCGGCGTAAGCCGACGGAAAGTGCAGCAGAGAGTAGACCGCCTAAGTCCCTGAAATAAACCTCAGGGGCCGGTAAGGGTGAAAGGGTGCGGTAAGAGCGCACCGCGCGCCTGGCAACAGTGCGTGGCATGGTAAACCCCACTCGGAGCAAGACCAAATAGGGACCCAATGGCGTGGCCCGCGCTGGGTCCGGGTAGGTTGCTTGAGCGCTGCGGTGACGCAGCGCCTAGAGGAATGACTGTCCACGACAGAACCCGGCTTATCGGCCGACTCCCCATTTCCATGAAAGGCGTGCCAAGCACGCCTTCCCAAATTATGTGTGAGAGTAACATGCCTTCTGCTGACGCTGATCAGGTCACCCGTTTTCGTCATACCAGCGTTTTATTGGAAGGAGCGGTAGATGCACTGGTCCATGATTCTGAAGGTATCTACCTAGATGGTACCTTTGGCCGTGGCGGTCACTCCCGGTTAATTCTTTCGCGCTTAAGCGAGCAGGGTCGCTTGTTGGCCATGGATCGCGACCCTCAGGCCATTGCCGCCGCTGCTGAGATAGAAGACTCCCGTTTCCACATTACTCAGCGTGAATTTGCTCACTTGGCTGAATTTGCCAAAGAGCAGGGGCTCTACGGCAAACTCTCTGGTGTTTTGCTGGATGTGGGCGTCTCATCCCCGCAGCTTGATGATCCTGTGCGCGGTTTTAGCTTTATGCGCAACGGCCCGCTAGATATGCGCATGGATCCCACGCAAGGGGAAAGTGCCGCCGAGTTTTTGGCGCGAGCCAGTGAAGCCGATATTGCCAACGTCTTTAAAACCTACGGTGAGGAGCGCTACGCCAAGCGCCTAGCTAACGCCGTGGTGAAACGACGCGTGGAGAAGCCTTTTACCCACACGGTGGATTTGGCGGAGGTGCTGAAAGCCGCCCACCCAGCATGGGAAAAAGGTCGGCACCCGGCGACCAAAGCGTTTCAGGGGCTGCGTATTTATCTTAATGGGGAACTTGATCAGCTGGATGCCGCCTTAGAGGCAGCGCTTGAAGCGCTAGCGCCGGGCGGTCATCTAGTGGTCATCAGCTTTCACTCCTTGGAAGATCGCCGTGTGAAGCGGTTTATCCGCCATCATGTGCGCGGTGACACCCACTTGCCACGGGGTGTGCCCATTCGTGATGATCAGTTGAATCGTCGCCTTGAAGCATTGGGCAAAGGCAGTCGCCCGAGCGACGAGGAAGTGGATGCTAACCCCCGCGCGCGTAGTGCCGTTATGCGGGCGGCCCGTAAGCGAGGCTAACAATGAGCATTGAGCGGCTAGAGCATTGGGCTTCCACGCTGAGGGCGGAGTGGCCGTTTAAACTGCGCCTTCGCCTGTGGCCCATCACCATGATTGTGCTGTTTTTTGCCTGTTTATTGACTGGCTTAGCAGTAGTGACCACCACCCATATGACGCGGGTACAGTTTGCTGAGCTTCAGCGGTTAGAGCAGGAAGAAAACCAGCTCCAGACCGAGTGGGGCCAACTGCTGTTGGAAGAGGGGGCTTGGGCAACGCCAGCCCGCATTGAACAAATTGCCACGGAACGGCTAGAGATGCGTATTCCTGACGTAAATGATGTCGAGGTGATTCGGCCATGAAGCGTGAAGGTCGGGGAGGGAAGTCCCGCCAATATCCTATTGCGCCGCCGCTTGCTGGTGGGCGCTTTTTCTTTATTTTGTTAGCAGTTGGTCTCGCCTCTGCCATTTTGATTGGGCGAATTACACTGCTACAGGTGATTGATCGCCCATTTTTGCAGAGCCAGGGTGATGCCCGCACGCTGCGCCATGAAGCTATTCCTGCTCACCGCGGAATGATCACTGACCGTAACGGCGAGCCACTGGCAATATCCACGCCGGTCGTGACGCTTTGGGCGAACCCTCAAGAGTTGCCTACAGACGCCATCCAGCGTGTCATGCTGGCGCAGGCGCTGGGGATGTCACTGGATGACTTCGAGTCCCGGGTGGCGCGCTACAGTAGCCGCGAATTCATGTATTTGCGCCGACAGATGACCCCAGACGCTGCGCAGCGCATCCTCGATCTGCGCACGCCGGGTGTCTATCCACAGCGTGAATACAAGCGCTACTACCCGGCTGGAGAGGTGGCGGCCCAAATACTCGGCGTCACCAACGTAGACGACGTCGGTCAGGAGGGCTTAGAGCTCGCTTATCAGCCCTACCTAGCGGGTCACCCGGGGCAGCGTCGTGTCATCAAAGACCGGCGCGGTCGGCTGGTGCGAGAGCTGGGCGTGATTCGTGAAGCGCAGCCAGGCGGAGAGCTGACCCTGGCGATTGATCAGCGTATCCAGTACATGGCATATCGAGAATTGCGCGCTGCAGTGGCTGAACATCAAGCAGATGGTGGTGTTTTGGTCATGATGGATGCCCGTACAGGTGAAGTCCTGGCAATGGCCAATCTGCCGTCTTACAACCCCAATAACCGAGCGGGCTTAGATCCTCGTGGTTTGCGTAATCAAGCGCTAGTGGATGTATTCGAGCCTGGTTCGGTCATGAAGCCGTTAGCCATGGCAGCGGTGCTTGAAAGCGGTATTGTTGGCCGTGATGCTGTGGTAGATACATCGCCTGGATGGATGAGGCTTGATCAATTTACGATCCGAGACTTCCGTAACTACGGTGAACTGGATCTCGCGGGTATTCTTGAAAAATCTTCTAACATTGGCATGTCTCGCTTGGCTCTGCAGCTAAGCGATACGGCTATTTGGGAGAAGTATAATCAGCTCGGCCTGGGGCAAAGCCCCGGAACAGGCTTCCCAGGGGAGTCTACGGGCAATCTACCGGCTCGGATTCGGTGGTCTAGAAGTGAGCGAGCAGCCCTCTCTTATGGGTATGGTTTATCGGTAACGGCCGTTCAGCTAGCCAGTGCTTATACTGCGTTGGCTAATAATGGTGAACGCTTACCCCCTTCGCTGTTAAGGTTGTCAGAGCCGCCCCAAGGTATCCCGGCCATTGAGCCGAGTGTTGCCAACGACTTACTAGAAATCTTAGAAACCTCGGTTGGCGCCTATACAGGTGGGCGACGTGCTCGTGTAGAAGGGTATCGCGTTGGCGGAAAAACCGGCACTGTGCGTAAAACGGGCCAGCAAGGCTACGCCAATGATGCCTATCGCAGCGTCTTTGCGGGTATTGCGCCCATTTCGGACCCGCGTATCGTGACGGTGGTGATGATTGACCATCCCAAAGCAGGCGAATTTTATGGTGGAGCGGTGGCAGCGCCGGTGTTCTCTAGTGTCACCGGTAATGCGTTGCGGCTACTGGATGTGCCGCCTGACTACGAGGTCGAATAGTGTTTAAGGAGATGGCATGACCATATGCCCAGACCAGTTATGGAAAGCGTTGCACCACGTCTGGCCCAGCGCCAAGCTGCCAGCATTGCCTGACCTGCCTCAGCAGCTCAGTTTAAGAACGGATTCTCGCGCCCTGGCCGCTGGAGACGTGTTCGTGGCCGTGCCTGGTAGTCAGCGCGATGGACGCGAATATATCGAACAAGCGCTGGCCAAGGGTGCCTCGCTGGTGCTGGCTCACACCAAGGATAGCGACATAGGGCTAGAGGAACGGGTGTTATTTCTCCCCCATCTTTCGCTACGCCTAGGCGAATTAGGTCGAGCGCTATTTGATGTTCCTCGTGGTCTGGAGGTCATTGCTGTTACGGGAACGAACGGCAAAAGTTCGGTGACTCACTATGTGGCCGAGCTAAGTGAGCAGTTAGGCACCCAAGCGGGTGTGATTGGGACGCTGGGCGTGGGTCGGCCAGGTAAGCTGCTTGAGAGCGGTCTAACCACGCCAGGCCCGTTGGCACTGCAAGCAACACTGGGTGAGCTAGCGCGTCAGGGCGTTAAGCGCGTTGCGCTTGAAGCCTCTTCTCATGCGTTAGATCAGCAGCGTTTGGACGCAGTCGATGTCAACGTCGCGGTCTTCACCAATCTGACGCGAGATCATTTGGATTATCACGGCAGTATGGCGGCTTACGCGGCCGCTAAAGCCAAGCTGTTTAGACGCACCGAGCTATCTCTTGCGGTGGTCAATGGTGATGATCCTCTCGCTAAGTTGATGCTGGCGGGCTGCGATAGCGATGTACGCGTACTAGCGACAGGTACCGATGAGGCAGTGACGCTGCGCGTTCTAGATTGGCAGCCCCATGCCCTTGGGCAGCAGGCGCTGATAGCCACCCCAGAAGGCGAAAAAGTCCTGCAGCTAGGGCTCGTGGGGCGTTTCAACCTGGATAATGTACTACTTGCCATGGCCGTACTTTACGGATTAGGTGAGCCGCTGGATGCGATCTTTGAAGCAGCAGCAGTGCTTTCTCCTGTGCCGGGGCGCATGGCCTGCTACGGTGGTGATAACGCCCCTAGCGTGGTGGTAGATTATGCCCACACGCCAGATGCACTGCAGAGTGCGTTGGGTGCTTTGCGTGCCCATTTGGGCAGTCAAGGCAAGCTATGGTGCCTGTTTGGCTGCGGCGGTGAGCGGGATACAGGGAAGCGCGCTGAAATGGCGAAAGTAGCAGAGCAACTGGCTGATCACGTGGTCGTCACCGATGACAACCCACGCAGTGAGTCTGCCGAGCAGATTCGTCAGCAAATCCACGCAGGCTTTGCCGGTAGTGTGCCAGTAGATGATAGAGGTGACCGCCGACAAGCCATTCTTTACGCGGTTCATCAAGCCGCTCCTGACGATGTAATTCTCGTTGCAGGAAAAGGTCATGAAACCTATCAAGAGATAGACGGAGTTCGCCACCCTTATCAAGATGTCGAGCAGGTGCTCCACGCCCTTGCCACACGGGGAACCCCCTAATGTGGGCGTTGGTAGAAGTAGCCGCCGCCCTTGGCTGCGATATCTCGGCTGAGAGCGCCAACTTGCCCATTTCAGCGGTAGTGACCGACACGCGTAAAATTGTGCCGGGCTGTCTATTTATCGCGCTAAAAGGGCCGCGCTTTGATGGCCATGAGTTTGTAGAGCATGCCAAAGAGCAAGGGGCCGCAGCAGCCCTGGTAGAGCGTGAGGTGGATAGCGCTCTACCTCAGTTGGTGTGCGCCGATACGCGGTTAGGACTTGGGCTGGTCGCGCGGGCTTGGCGTCAGCGCTTTATCCTGCCGCTGGTGGCGGTGACGGGTAATAGCGGTAAAACCACGGTAAAAGAAATGACTGCTGCGCTGTTAGCACCGCTAGGTTGCGTGCTGGCGACAGCAGGCAACTTGAATAACGATATTGGTGCGCCGTTAACCCTGCTGCGCTTATCGAGCGAACATCAAGCGGGCGTTATTGAGCTAGGCGCTAATCATTTAGGCGAGATCGCCTGGACTAGCCAGCTCACTGCACCGCAGGTCGCTATTATCACTAACGTGACTGGCGCTCATGTGGGCGAGTTTGGCGGCATGGGCCAAATTGCTCAGGCGAAGAGTGAAATTTTCTCGGGTCTTAGCGGTCATGGTACTGCCGTCATTAATAGGGATGACCGCTACTACGCTTTTTGGGCCGCCTGTGCTGCCCCTCGGCAAATTGTAAGCTATGGCTTACATGACGATGCGGACGTTCACGCGAGGGCACTTTCCTGCGACCCCCAGGGGCGGTATGCTTTCACGCTTGTTGCGCACGGCCAAATCATGGGTGAAGTGCAGTTGCCGCTTATCGGCAAACATAATGTCAGTAATGCCCTGGCCGCATCGGCAGCAGCGCTAGCGCTAGGAGTAACGCCAGAGCACGTCGTGACAGGATTAAGCTGTTTAACCTCGCTTTCGGGGCGGCTAAGCGTGGTGCCGGGGTTACGCAATGCAACGTTGTTGGATGACACTTACAATGCAAATCCAGGGGCGGTTAAAGCTGCCTTGGACGCGCTCGCGAGCTTCCCAGCGCCACGCTGGTGTGCACTCGGGGCAATAGGTGAGTTGGGTAGTGAGTCCCAAGCTTTACATGCAGAGATTGGCCGCTACGCCGCGTCGTTAGGCATCGATACGTTATTAACGTTTGGCGAGGCGGCGCGCGCGGCTTCAAGTGCCTTTGGTCGCGGGCAACACTTTGACGATCACGAGACGCTTGTGCGTCATGTTCTTAATACTCTTCCGCCTAACACCACTCTGCTGGTGAAAGGGTCACGTAGTGCAGGCATGGAAACGGTCATTGCTGCGCTGCGTGCGGATGAAACAAGGTAAGCGCCGTTCATGTTACTTCACTTGGCGAATTTTTTAGCTCAATTCCAAACTGCGTTTCAGGTGTTCAATTATTTGACGCTGCGCGTCATTCTCGCCGCGCTCACCGCGCTGATGCTGTGCCTTTGGCTGGGGCCCTGGGTGATACGTCGCCTGGTCGAAGGGCAGATTGGCCAGGCCGTTCGCGACGACGGCCCACAGTCGCATCTTTCCAAAGCAGGTACGCCGACCATGGGCGGCGCCATGATCCTGCTGGCGATTGCGATCAGCACCTTGCTGTGGGGTGACCTGACCAACTATTACGTCTGGATCGTGCTGCTGGTGACGCTGGGCTTTGGCGCCATCGGGTGGGTCGACGATTATCGTAAAGTGGTTGAAAAGAACCCACGAGGCCTGCCTGCACGTTGGAAATATTTCTGGCAGTCGGTGGTCGGCCTGGGAGCCGCCATCATTCTGTACGCCACGGCCACCACGCCCGCCGAAACCAGTCTGCTCATTCCGCTGTTCAAGGACGTTGCGCTGTCGTTGGGCTTGTTCTACATCGTATTGAGCTACTTCGTCATCGTCGGCAGCTCCAACGCCGTCAACCTTACCGACGGTTTGGATGGCTTGGCGATTATGCCCACTGTGCTGGTGGCGATGGGGCTCTCTGTATTTGCTTATGCCAGCGGTAATGCGGTGTTTGCCAACTACCTGCATATCCCTTTTATCCACGGCACCGGCGAGTTAGCAGTATTTTGTGCCACCATCGCGGGTGCCGGTCTTGGCTTTTTATGGTTTAACACCTATCCCGCCCAGGTATTTATGGGCGACGTAGGTGCCCTTGCCCTAGGGGCTGCGTTAGGGGTAGTCGCGGTCATTGTCCGTCAAGAGATCGTGCTCTTTATCATGGGCGGTATTTTTGTACTGGAAACCGTCTCGGTGATCCTCCAGGTAGGCTCCTACAAACTAACTGGACGCCGCATCTTCCGCATGGCACCGCTACATCACCACTACGAGCTGAAAGGGTGGCCAGAGCCGCGGGTTATCGTGCGCTTCTGGATTATTACCGTGGTACTTGTGCTGCTAGGCTTGGCCACGCTCAAAGTTCGTTAATCAAAGAAACAGTAGGCGGCGCACAGGCCGCCTTTGGCGTATGGCAGAAGGAGCCACATGGTGCAGGTACCAAACGGATTTACGGTAGTCGTTGGGCTAGGGCTCTCTGGTCAGGCGATTTGCCGCCACCTTACCCAGCTGGGTAGGCCGTTTATGGTGGCTGACACCCGTGAAGCGCCGCCAGGGGTGGAGGCTTTTCGCCAAACGTACCCGGATGTTCAGGTGCATTGTGGCTCTCTGGCTGCTGTAGATTTTTGTCAGGCCTACGAGGTCGTGATTAGCCCAGGTGTAGATCCTCGCACGGCTGGTTTGGAGGGGCTGCTTGAGCGCCATAACCCTGCCACTGGCGAGCCCATGCTGGTAGGCGAAATCGCGCTGTTCAAACGTGCCGTGAAAGCACCCATTGCGGCCATTACGGGCTCCAATGCTAAGTCCACAGTGACGACGCTACTTGGCGAGATGGCTGCCGCATCTGGCATTAATGCCGCCGTGGGCGGCAATCTAGGTACACCCGCGCTTGATCTTCTGGCGCAACAGCCAGACGCCGACCTATACATCCTAGAGCTATCCAGCTTTCAGTTGGAAACCACGCCCTCTTTAGGCGCGGCCTCGGCGGCCTTCTTAAATCTCTGCGATGACCATCTAGATCGCCACGGCGATCTAGAGGGCTACCGACAGGCCAAGCAGCGTATTTTTATCGGCGCAGAGCACGCCGTGGTGAATGCTGACGATCCGCAAACATGGCCGGATCAGCCGCTAGAGCATATCGAGCACTTTGGGGTGCATACTCCCCGTGATGCTGCGTGGGGACTGGTCGAGCAACAGGGCCATTGGTGGCTAATGCAGGGCAAAACGCCATGGCTGTTGGCCGATGAACTGCGTATAACTGGGCAGCATAATTACGCCAATGCGTTAGCGGCGCTGGCGATGGGGCGCGCACTAGGCTTTGATAAAGCCAGTATGTGCGATGCCCTAAAAGCGTTTGTAGGCTTGCCGCACCGCAGTGAAACCATTGCCGAGCTAAACGGCGTTCGCTGGGTCAATGATTCCAAAGGTACCAATGTGGGCGCTACGCTGGCTGCCATCAACGGGATTGGCACCACCCTGCAAGGAAAGCTGCTTCTTTTGGCAGGCGGCGTTGGTAAGGGTGCGGATTTTTCTCCGTTGCTGCGCCGCTAGCGAATAGCGCTCGCACTGCTATTGTGTTTGGGGCCGATGCGCCGCGCCTTGCCGAAGCGCTTAATGAGGCGATTCCGGTTGAGCGTGTAGAACACTTAACGCAAGCCATGGAGGTTGCTTTCGCCATGGCCAAACCCGGTGATTGCGTGCTGCTGTCACCCGCCTGTGCCAGTTTGGATCAATTCGCCAACTATCAGGCACGAGGTGACGCCTTTCGTCACTGGGTTGAGCACAAACGCAGCGAGTTGACGCCATGAGCGATGAATCTCTCAGTAGAGTACAGCGCCTGCGCGCTGCCTTAACGACCCAGCACCTGCCTTGTGATATCTGGCTGATTGTTGCGGTGGTGGCGTTGGCGGGGCTTGGCTGGATTATGGTCAGCTCTGCGTCGGTGGGGCTGCTGGAAAACAGCTACCACTACTCCCGTCAGCACGGCATCTTTCTATTATTAGCTATTGTTGCCTGCCTCTTTATGTTATGCGTGCCTTTGGAGCTGTGGCGGCAGAACGCAGCGCTTATTCTACTCGTCAGCATTTTTATGCTGGTGGTGGTGCTAGTTATTGGCCAAGAGGTGAACGGCAGTAAGCGTTGGATTTCACTGCCTGGGCCGCTGCCGAGTTTGCAGGTGTCGGAACTGGCGAAAGTGGGCCTTATTTTTTACATGGCGGCATTTATGTCGCGCTTTACCTACGAGCTGCGGCGGCAGGCGTTTACCATGTGGCGGCCATTGGCCGTGCTTGCCGTGCCCGCGAGCCTGCTGTTCTTAGCTCCAGATTTCGGTGGCATGGTGGTTTACGCCGTGTGTGTCATTGGCATGTTAATGATGAGTGGCGCCTCGCTGACCTTACTGCTCGGCAGTGGAAGCGTGCTGGGGGTTGGGGCGGTGATGATGGTAGTAATGGAGCCCTACCGCTTGGCCCGCTGGACAAGCTTTCTTGACCCCTGGGCCGATCAATTTGCCACCGGCTATCAGTTAACCCAGGCGTTGATTGCGTTTGGTCGTGGGCATGTAACAGGTACCGGTCTTGGCAATAGCGTTCAAAAGCTTCACTACCTGCCGGAAGCCCACACCGACTTTATTTTTGCCGTAGTGGCCGAAGAGCTAGGGATGATTGGTGCCATTTTAGTGGTGCTACTGTTTACTCTATTTATTGTACGCGCCATGTGGGTCGGCCGCCGCGCGGAGCTGGCAGGGCATCTGTTTGGCGCCTACGTTAGCTACGGCATTGGATTTATTGTGGCGGCTCAGGCGTTCATTAACATGGCCGTAAGCTCTGGGTTGCTGCCCACAAAAGGGCTTACTCTGCCGCTAATCAGCTATGGCGGCTCAAGTCTGTTAGTGACGGGCATGATGATTGGGCTACTGCTGCGTGTGGATGCTGAGACTCGGCACCGCCCCCGGCGTACGCCCACCCCCTACCGAGCACGCCGAGAACCGCGTTTATCGTAATTATTCAAGGAGTCGTTTGTGGCGACGAACTCGCGTCGACGGATATTGATTATGGCCGGGGGAACCGGTGGGCACGTTATTCCTGCGCTCTCTTTGGCGCATGCTTTACAGGCCAAGGGTGTCGACGTTGAATGGCTGGGAAGCTCGCGTGGTATCGAAAATCGGCTAGTGCCTAATGCTGGTATTATGCTACACACGATTGCCATTGAAGGGCTGAGGGGCAAAGGGCTGGCAGGCTGGTGCAAAGCGCCCATCAATCTTTCCCGAGCGGTGATGCAGGCGCGACGCATCATTAAACGCTTTAAACCTGATGTTGTGGTCGGCCTGGGGGGCTTTGCCAGTGGCCCGGGTGGGCTGGCGGCGCGGCTGTCGGGTGTGCCGCTGGTCATTCATGAACAGAATGCCGTCGCAGGCCTCACTAATAAAGTGCTTTCGCGCTTGGCGACGCGTACTTACGCCGCCTTTGAGGATGCGTTTGGCAGTCGTGCAGTAGTTATTGGTAACCCCGTGCGTGAAGAGATTGCGGCGCTAGGCGAGAGCCCTAAGCAGGTGGCTGAGATGTCTAATAGGCCGCTTAGGCTGCTGGTTGTGGGTGGCTCGCTCGGTGCTGTAGCACTAAATGAGCGCCTGCCGCCAGCGCTTGCCGCGCTACCACCAGAGCGGCGCCCGGATGTGCGCCATCAAGCCGGTAAAGAGCGCGACGTAGCCACCGCCCAGGCATATACAGAACTTGGCATTGTGGCCGATGTTAGCCCCTTTATCGATGATATGGCGGCCGCCTACTCATGGGCGGATCTTGTGGTTTGCCGCGCTGGTGCGTTAACGGTTGCCGAGTTGGCTGCAGCGGCAAAGCCTGCGCTGTTAGTGCCATTTCCATTTGCAGTAGATGACCATCAGCGAGTCAATGCTGATGTGCTGGTGAAGGCGGGAGCGGCTCAGTGTGTCATCCAATCAGCCCTCACGCCTGAGCGCTTAACTCAATTATTAGACGAATTACTTCATCCCGACAGGCTGGCGGAAATGGCGTCTAAAGCGCGCCAAGCCGCTTATTTAGATGCCACCGCGCGTCTTGCAGCAGGCTGTTTGGGATTAGTGAAGCAAGGAGAAACTGCGTGACCGATTCAGTGACTAACATGTCGCCGCAGGGGGCTCGCCCAACTGGCCCCGGTATGCGTCGTATTAAGCGGCTGCATTTTGTAGGTATCGGTGGTGCAGGCATGTGCGGTATTGCCGAAGTATTAGCCAACCAGGGCTACCAAGTTAGCGGTAGCGACATGAAAGCCTCCGCCGTGGTTGAGCGGCTGCGCCAGTGCGGAGTAAGCGTGGCCATTGGTCATGCTGAAGAGCATGTGCAGGGGGCCGATGTGGTTGTTGTCTCCAGCGCAATCGATGAAACCAACCCTGAAATACGCTGGGCACATGAGCACCGCGTGCCGGTAGTGCGCCGTGCCGAAATGCTGGCAGAACTGATGCGCTTCCGTCACGGTATTGCCGTCGCGGGGACTCACGGTAAAACAACCACCACTAGCTTGACAGCAACACTATTGGCCGAGGGTGGCCTGGACCCTACTTTTGTGATTGGCGGAAAACTGACGAGTGCAGGCGCCAATGCTCGTTTAGGTGAAGGTGATTACTTAGTCGCTGAAGCTGATGAATCCGATGCCTCGTTCCTTCACCTTCAGCCCATGGTATCGATTGTTACCAATATCGATGCTGACCACATGGCGACTTATGGCGGCGATTTTGAGCGCCTGAAAAGCACTTTCATCGAATTTTTGCACAATCTACCGTTTTATGGTCTTGCGGTGCTGTGTATTGACGATCCTCATGTGCGTGGGCTGTGTGACCAAGTTAAACGTCAGTTTGTCACTTACGGCTTTGATGAAGATGCCGACTACCGCATCGTTGATTTTTCTCAACAGGCGGGAGAAGTCTCGTTTACCGCTCTGCGCCCTGGTGATGCGGCACCGCTGGCCATTCGGCTCGCTATGCCGGGTCGTCATAACGCCCTCAATGCGATGGCGGCTATCGTTGTGGCCACTGACGCAGGCGTAAGTGATGATGCGATCCAGCGTGGGCTAACTGGGTTCGCCGGGGTAGGGCGACGCTTTCAAGTGCATGGACACTTTCCAGCACCTTCCGGCGGTGGCGATATCATGCTAGTGGATGACTACGGTCACCATCCTCGTGAAGTCGATATGGTAATCCAGGCAGTGCGAGCAGGTTGGCCTGATCGACGCCTTGTGATGCTTTACCAACCCCACCGTTACAGCCGTACGCGGGATCTTTTTGAGGATTTTGTGCGTGTGCTTTCTCAGGTGGATACCCTGGTGCTACTGGATGTATACAGCGCAGGTGAGGCCGTGCTGCCGGGAGCCGAAGGGAAAACGCTGGCGGGCTCTATTCGACAGCGTGGTGAAGTCGATCCGCTGTTTGTCGAGCACAAGCAGGAGCTGCCTGCCTTGTTGAATAATGTGCTACGGCCTGGAGATATTTTGATTACTCAAGGGGCCGGCGACGTTGGCGGTATTTCGCTGCGCCTTGCTCAGGCAAAACTTGAGATGGATGAG
Source organism: Halomonas sp. KX33721 (assembly GCF_001596805.1). Lineage (NCBI taxonomy): Bacteria > Pseudomonadati > Pseudomonadota > Gammaproteobacteria > Oceanospirillales > Halomonadaceae > Halomonas > Halomonas sp. KX33721. Next base: position 63,167 of record NZ_LVIA01000012.1, read on the forward strand.
GTGGCGCTATGAACAGCGGGCAAACCGGTTCTCTAGACCGCGTCGTAGTGGTTTACGGTGGCACATCGGCTGAGCGGGATGTTTCCCTGAAAAGCGGCGCCGCTATTCTTGCCGCTTTAAAACGTCAAGGTGTGGATGCGCTCGGCTACGACCCTAAAGAGGGTGGTCTAGCAGGGCTTGAGCGTCTGGCGCCTAGCGCCGTGTTTGTGGCGCTACATGGGCGTGGTGGAGAAGACGGCACGTTTCAGGGCGCGTTAGAGCTGCTCGGCGTGCCCTATACCGGCAGCGGCGTACTGGCATCTGCATTGGGCATGGATAAACAGCGCACTAAACAGGTGTGGCAGGCCGTTGGCTTGCCTACCCCTGAAAGCATCATGCTAAGTGAAAACGCTGATTGGGCGGCCGTAGTAAACCAGCTTGGGCTGCCTATGATGGTCAAGCCAGTCCATGAAGGCTCCACCTTGGGCATCAGTATTGTCAAAAGCCGGGATGAATTAAAAGCCGCCTACACGGCTGCCGCAAAGTTTGATGCGCGGGTAATGGCTGAGCGGTTTATTATCGGGGATGAATACACGGTCGCGCTCCTGGGTGATGACGTGCTGCCCGCTATTCGCGTTGAAGTGCCGGGTGGATTCTATGACTACGAAGCCAAGTACATTGCTAACACCACGCAGTACCATCTGCCCTGTGGTTTGTCTGAGCAGGATGAGCAAGCGCTGGCAGCACTATGTAAAGAGGCCTTTTTAGCGGTAGGTGGCGAAGGGTGGGGGCGTATTGATGTAATGCGTGACGCAGCTGGTAAGTGTTGGCTGATAGAGGTTAACACCGTGCCCGGCATGACTGACCACAGCCTAGTGCCGCAGGCAGCCGCCTACGCCGGGATCGACTTTGATCAGTTGGTCATGCGTATTTTACAGACCGCCGTTCAGCCGAGCATGCCGTAATGAGTAGCTGGGCAATAGGAGCGTTATGAAAAAACGCAACGCATGGCTGGGCGTTGTGCTGCTGGCGCTGCTACTAGGTGCGGGCGGCCGTGCACTGTGGCTATGGCTTGATCGTCCCATTGAGCGCGTGTCGATTCGTGGCGAATGGGAGTACGTTAGTGCTGATTACCTGCGTACGCAGTTAGCGCCGCTTGTGCAGGATGCAACGTGGCTATCGGCAGATCTAGGCGAGCTACGCCAGCGTGCGCTACGTATTGGCTGGCTGAATGAAGTGCGAATTTCCCGCGAGTGGCCTAACGCTTTGGTGTTTGAGCTAGTGGAGCAGGTGCCTGTAGCGCGTTGGAACGATGATTTCCTGCTTAATCCTGAAGGAGAGCCGTTTGCATTTGCGCCGTTAGATGCACCTGAAGGGTTGCCCGACCTCTCAGGGCCAGCGGGCAACAGTGAAGAGGTGTTGGCGTATTATCAGCGGTTGACTCCCCATTTTGCCAGTTTGTCGCTATCGCTTTCTCAGCTACGCTTAGAGCCTCGCGGTGCTTGGCGCTTACAGCTGGGAGACGGGGCCTGGGTCATGCTAGGTAGACGTCAGCATGGAGAGCGTTTGGCAAGGTTATCTGCTTCTTGGCAGCGCGAGCTTGCAAGCTTTAGTGAGCATATCCGCTATATTGATTTACGCTATCCTAATGGTGTTGCGGTGGCTTGGCATGGTGAAACGGATTTTCAAGAGCGTGAACAGCAAGAGGTCAATGAGTAACCGCTCGTGGCAATGTGCAAAAAGTAGGTAAATGTGAGTGGTTGCCAACGCCGAAAAACCTATGAATGGGGTTTAAATTGCTATCCAGTCCAATTATCGTGGGTGTGCGCTAGTCGTATTACGACTATTGTTTCTATACTATGTCCCTAGCGGTGATGTGGATGAGTTTTATTATCCTGTCAGCGGTTAGCTTGGTTAGATAGTGTTCTAGTTAAAGTTATTAAACGCAAATTGGTTATTGCGTTGGTGTTTTAATGCCAATTGGCAATACCTACCCTATTAAAATGACGGCAAGGAGATTTACCGACTCATGGCAGGCTCACCCAACGCATCCAATATGGTTGTCGGGCTGGACATCGGAACGTCCAAGGTCGTCGCGATAGTCGGTCAACCCACCGATGATGGGGGGATTGAGATTGCCGGTATCGGTTCCCACCCCTCGCGCGGTATGAAGCGCGGCGTTGTGATTAATATTGAGTCAACGGTTCTGTCCATTCAGCGTGCGGTGGAAGAAGCCGAACTGATGGCAGGATGCGACATCCACTCGGTTTATGTGGGCGTGGCGGGCAGCCATATTAGCTCCATGAATTCCGACGGCGTTGTCGCGATTAAGGAGCGTGAAGTAACACCTTCAGACATTGAACGGGTGATCGACTCGGCCCGCGCACGAGCGATTTCAGAAGGCCAGCGAGTGTTACATGTATTACCTCAAGAGTTTTCCATTGATACCCAAGGCGGCATCCGTGAGCCGCTGGGGATGTCAGGGGTAAGACTTGAAGCACAAGTGCACTTAGTAACGGCGGCCCAGAATGCTGTGCAAAACATTGAAAAGTGTGTACGGCGCTGCGGTTTAGATGTGGATGCCATTATTTTGGAACAGTTGGCCTCTAGTATGGCTGTGCTGACTGAAGATGAGCGTGAGCTCGGGGTATGTATGGTGGATATCGGTGGTGGTACCACCGATATGGCGATTTTCACAGAAGGTGCCATTCGCCATACAGCGGTGATCCCCATTGCAGGTGACCAAGTCACCAATGACATCGCGATGGCACTGCGAACGCCGACCCAGCACGCTGAAGAAATCAAGGTGAAATACGCTTGCGCATTAACCCAGCTTGCTGCAAGCGATGAGATGATTAAAGTGCCTAGCGTGGGTGATCGCCCAGCCAGAGATCTATCGCGTCAGGCGCTAGCGGAAGTGGTCGAACCTCGTTACGAGGAACTCTTTACGTTAGTAAGAGACGAATTACGTCGCAGTGGCTATGAAGATATGGTGGCTGCGGGTGTGGTGCTCACCGGCGGCACCTCGCGCATGGAAGGTGTAAGCGAACTGGCGGAAGAAATTTTCCATATGCCGGTTCGTATTGCCTGCCCGCAAAATGTCAGAGGCTTGGCAGATGTGGTTCGCAACCCTATCTATGCGACGGGCGTTGGTTTACTGCATTATGCACTGCAGGAAACTCGTCATGGGCAAGGCCTAGAAAGCCACGGGGGAGTCGTTGCGGCCCATAAAGGACGTAATGAGTTAGCCCGGCGTGATATCAAGGATGGCCATTCGGCGCTGGCAAGAATCAAAGGCTGGTTCAAAGGAAATTTCTGATAGGGCCGCAAGCGCGGTTCAGGAGACGGGGCTTATGTTCGAATTGGTAGATAACGCACCCTCGAGCAGTGCGGTCATCAAAGTAGTCGGTGTTGGCGGCGGCGGCGGTAATGCTGTCAACCACATGGTCGAGAGCAATATCGAAGGCGTTGAATTTATCTGCGCCAATACGGATGCTCAGGCACTTAAACGTGTATCCGCAAAAACGGTGCTGCAGCTAGGTGGCGAAATCACCAAGGGTCTTGGTGCTGGCGCTAACCCAGAGGTGGGTCGTCAAGCCGCGTTGGAAGATCGCGAGCGCATTGCTGAGCTGTTAAACGGCGCTGATATGGTCTTTATTACTGCCGGTATGGGTGGTGGTACAGGCACGGGCGGCGCCCCGGTGGTAGCTCAGGTGGCTAAGGAGTTGGGTATTCTGACTGTTGCGGTCGTTACGCGTCCGTTCCCGTTTGAAGGGCCCAAGCGTATGCGCGCTGCGGAAGAGGGCATGAAAGAGCTCTCTGAGCACGTTGATTCCTTGATCACTATTCCCAATGAAAAGCTGCTATCGGTGCTGGGCAAGAATGCCACGCTATTGACGGCTTTTAGCGCAGCTAACGATGTGCTTCTAGGTGCGGTACAGGGCATCGCAGAGCTGATCACCAGCCCAGGTATCATCAACGTCGACTTTGCTGACGTACGCACCGTGATGTCCGAAATGGGCATGGCGATGATGGGTACAGGCGGCGCGACGGGTGAGAACCGTGCCCGTGAGGCGGCAGAAAAAGCCATCCGCAGCCCGCTGCTGGAAGATATCGATCTACATGGCGCTCGCGGTATCCTGGTCAATATCACGGCTGGGCCGGATCTCTCCATTGGTGAATTCAACGATGTGGGGGCGACGGTACAAGAGTTCGCCTCTCAAGAAGCGACGATTGTGGTCGGTACTTCAATCGATATGGAAATGTCCGACGAGCTGCGTGTGACGGTAGTGGCAGCAGGGCTAGATGGCAGCAAGTCAAAAGCAGCGGCTCGCGAACCTGCGCGTCGCTCTGCGGCAGATACCTCCTCTTCCGACTACCGCAAGCTGCAGCAGCCCACGGTCATGCGTCAGCAGGCCGCTGCACGCGCAGAAGCGCCGGAAGCAGCGCCAAAGCCGCGTCCAGAAAAACGTCGTTCAGCGGATGCTGATGACTATCTCGATATCCCCGCATTTTTGCGCCGCCAGGCGGATTAAACCGCGCTATCAGGCTCATTGAGGCAGCAAACGAGAGTTTTATTGGTTAAAACGCTCGTTTGCTGTTAAAGTGAACACTGTTTGATAACTTTCTTTCCCCCTGCGGACTGTGTAGCGTTAGGCTACGAGCCGCCGTCATCAGAGCTTGACCACTACCCATGATCAGACAACGCACATTACAAAACGTCATCCGCGCCACTGGAGTGGGTCTGCACTCTGGCAAAAAAGTCCACATGGCTTTGCGCCCGGCGCCGGCCAACACCGGCATTGTGTTTGTCAGAACCGATCTGGACCCAGTGGTACACGTGCCTGCCCGTGCCGAATTGGTGGAAGACACCATGCTATGCACAGCGCTCTGCCATGAAGGCGTTAAAGTCGCGACCGTTGAGCACTTGATGTCAGCCTTTGCCGGTTTGGGGATTGATAACGCCTACGTCGATATCAGTGCGCCCGAAGTGCCAATTATGGACGGCAGTGCCAGCCCCTTTGTGTTTCTGATTCAGTCAGCGGGCATTTTAGAGCAGGAGGCAGCGAAGAAATTTATCCGCATTAAGCGTCGGGTTAGCGTTACCGATGGTGATAAAGAGGCTACCTTTTTGCCTCACCAAGGCTTCAAGGTGTCATTTGCTATCGACTTCGACCACCCGGTCTTTGAACAGCAGAAGCAAACGGCGCTGATCGATTTCTCAACCACATCGTTCGTGAAAGAAGTCTCTCGTGCACGAACCTTCGGTTTTATGCGCGATTTAGAGTACCTTCGCTCGAACAATCTGGCGCTGGGCGGTAGCTTAGAAAACGCCATTGTGGTGGATGACTACCGTATTGTGAACGAAGGCGGCCTGCGCTACGAAGACGAATTCGTCAAACATAAAGTGCTAGACGCCATTGGTGACCTTTATCAGCTTGGTTACAGCCTGATTGGCGAGTTCCGAGGTGTTAAATCCGGCCATGCGCTGAATAACCAGCTTTGCCGGGAGCTGATGGCGCAGCCCGATTCGTATGAAATCGTTACGTTTGAAGAAGAGAAAGCAGTGGCGCCTATTTCCTATGCCGCTCCTGTCATGGCGTAATGAGGCATAAGGCAAAATGTTGGGGGAGTTGAGTTGATATAACGAAACGGCCCCCCACTTTATAAAGCATCGCTAAGGCGGTGCTTTATGCGTTTAAGGGGTCGCGTTGCTAAGGTTTTGGTTCTGTAGATGTAGAGCGCGCGTGAGAAGCAAGCCGCTCCAGAGCGTTTTTTAACGCGGGGTTGTCGGTGTCTTTGGCGCATTCGGCCAGGGTTTTGCCCGCATCATCTGACAGTGTGCGCGTGTAACGCTTAGGTGACTCGATCGGGCGCACTGGACGAACTTTGAGCGTAAACCCTGTCACGCCTTCAAAGCCCGGTAATTGGTGAAGCAGTGACAGTAGCTGCGACTGCTCGTAGCGTAGCCACGTTAACCAGCTGGCTTGTCCGCTGATCAGCGTAAGGCGTCCGTTGCTGAAGCCGCCGACGAAAATGTGCTCGCGCATCTCTTCAGGCAAATGGGCGCGAAGGTGGCGTTGCGCTTGATCAATTAAGCGTGATTGGCGCATTAGCTGTCCAACGCCGCCAGACTTGGTCAGCAGTTGGGCAATGGGCTGTGCGCGAGAACGCTTAACCTTTATACTCATCAACTTAATTCCTAGGGTGTTGCTAGTGACGTCGTACTGGCGAATACAAACAGCGCCTGTGATTGACCGCCAATGAAAAGAGCCTAACACGCTCGGGAGCCAGTCCACAGCATGTCATCAACGTCAGAGATAGTATCTGCTTCGCCAAGGCGTCAACGACGCTATGGCTTAGCGCGTTGGTGGCTGGCTGGCCTGTTGGTGAGCTGCTTATTGCCCGCTAGTTTACACCCTTCAGATGCATTGAGAAGCAGTGGCCGCAATGTCTGCATCTGCTTTTGGATGCCTGCGATGCTACGGGCTCAATCGCACTGGATTGCCAAGAAGCGCCGTGCGCTTCGTCGCTGGGCTAGTCGCCAAACGCGCCGATTGCCCAGCGTTTGCAGCCGTCCTCTATTACTACCGCTGATCACGCTTCGACTTGTTGCTGCCAGCGATGTAGTGACCCCTCGTGGCCCGCCCGCCGAACAACGCATTGGTTAACATTACGCCTATTTGCCTTATATAAGGGCGCACCTGGATGGGTCGCTCACGATGATCTGGAAATTTCATGATTAATAACTTGTTACGTAAAGTGGTCGGCTCTAAAAACGACCGTGAAGTAAAGCGCATGTATAAAAGCGTGCAGAGCGTTAATGCGTTAGAAGAGACCCTGGCGGGCCTAAGCGATGCGGAACTTCAAGCGAAAACCACTGAGCTGCGTCAGCGGTTAGACGATGGGGCGACGCTGGATAGCCTGCTTCCAGAAGCCTTTGCTGTCGTTCGTGAGTCCAGTAAGCGAGTAATGGGCATGCGCCACTTTGATGTGCAGATGATCGGTGGTATGACCCTGCACCGTGGCCGTATCGCGGAAATGAAAACCGGTGAAGGTAAAACCCTAGTCGCCACGCTGTCAGTCTACTTGAACGCATTGACCCGTAAAGGCGTTCACGTGGTAACGGTGAATGACTACCTCGCCCGCCGTGATGCGGAATGGATGCGCCCGCTTTATGAATTCTTAGGGCTAACGGTAGGCGTTATCTTTGCAGGGCAGACCGGCGAAGAGAAGCGCTATGCTTATCAGTGCGACATTACCTACGGCACCAACAACGAGTTTGGCTTTGACTATCTTCGCGACAACATGGCGTTTTCGCTGGAAGATAAAGTTCAACGCGGCCTGCACTACGCGATTGTGGACGAAGTCGACTCCATCCTAATTGATGAAGCACGTACGCCGTTGATTATCTCCGGCGCGGTAGACGAGAACACCGACCTCTACGGCATCGTGAACCGCCTCGCCCAACAGCTCGAGCAGGGTGAAGTCTCCGAAGATGACGAAGCACCGGTGAGCGGCGATTTCGTGCTCGACGAAAAGCAGAAGCAGGTGGAGCTGACCGAACAGGGTCACAATAAAGTCGAAGAGCTCATGCGGGCCGAAGGGCTGCTGGGTGAGGGCGAATCGCTCTACGCAGCGCAAAACCTCAACCTGCTACAGCATATGCACTCGGCGCTGCGCGCTCTCCATCTCTATCATCCGGACGTTGATTACATCGTTGCCGAAGGGCAGGTGGTGATTGTCGACGAGCACACCGGCCGTACCATGCCGGGGCGCCGTTGGTCTGAAGGTCTGCACCAGGCCGTGGAAGCTAAAGAGGGCGTTACGGTTCAGCGTGAAAGCCAAACGCTGGCGTCTACCACCTTCCAGAACTACTTCCGTCTGTATGAAAAGCTATCGGGCATGACGGGCACGGCGGATACCGAAGCCTTCGAATTCCGTCAGATTTACGGTCTTGATGTGATCGTCATTCCCACCAACCGCCCGCTGGCGCGTAAAGATCTCAACGACCTTGTGTACCTGAGCGCGGAAGAGAAGTACGAAGCCATCATCAAAGACGTGAAAACAGAGACCGAAGCGGGCCGCCCAGTGCTGGTGGGTACCGCCTCTATCGAAACGTCTGAGTATCTGGCGCGCCTAATGCGTGAGGCAGGGCTTAAATTCAACGTCCTAAACGCCAAGCAGCACCAAAGTGAGGCAGAAATTATTGCTCAAGCTGGCCGGCCCGGTGCGATTACCATCGCTACCAACATGGCGGGTCGCGGTACTGACATTATGTTGGGCGGTAACTGGGAAGCCGAAGCCGCGAAGCTGCAAAACCCTAGCCAAGCACAAATTGATGCGCTAAAAGCCGAATGGCAAAAGCGCCACGACGCGGTGCTGGAAGCTGGTGGCTTGCACGTGGTGGGCTCTGAGCGCCACGAATCCCGCCGCATCGATAACCAGCTTCGTGGCCGTGCAGGCCGCCAGGGCGATCCGGGTTCCACACGCTTCTTCCTCTCTTTGGAAGATAGCCTGATGCGCTTATTTGGCTCCGACCGAGTGAAGCGCTTAATGCAGGCGCTGGGCCTTGAGCGTGGTGAAGCCATTGAACACAAAATGGTTTCTAATGCGGTAGAGCGCGCTCAAAAGAAAGTGGAAGGGCGTAACTTCGATATTCGCAAGCAGCTGCTTGAGTACGACGACGTAGCCAACGACCAGCGCCGCGTGATTTACGAGCAGCGTAACGAAATTCTAGCGTCTGACGATGTCTCCGCCGCGGTGGTGGGTATTCGTGAAGAGGTGATGGAAGACGCGATTAGCGAGTACGTGCCGCCCCAGAGCCTGGCTGAGCAGTGGGACCTGCCCGGCTTGGAAGCCCACTTGAAAACCGAGTTCAATCTCGTCGCGCCAGTGACGCAGTGGGCCGAGGAAGACGAGCGCTTTAGCGAAGAGAAGCTGCGTGAACGTCTGCAAACCATGCACCGCGAGGCCTATGAGGCTAAAATCGAGTCCGCAGGTGCGGCATTGATTCGCCGCTTCGAGAAGCAGGTGATGCTCCAAGTGCTGGATACCCGCTGGAAAGAGCACCTGCAGTCCATGGACCACTTGCGTCGCGGTATCCACCTGCGTGGTTATGCACAGAAGAACCCCAAGCAGGAGTACAAGCGCGAATCCTTCGAGCTGTTCCAACATCTGCTGACCAATATCAAAGCCGATGTCACGCGTATTCTCAGCCACGTTCAGGTGCGTCAGCCAGAAGAAGTGGATGCCCTAGAGCAGAAACGCCGTGAAGAGCTTGCTCGTGAAAAAGCGACAGCCGCCAGCCTCCACGATGCGCCTGATGCCGGTACTAGCGAGACAGCGCCCGGGGTTGATGGCCGTCCGCTGCGCCGGGAAAACCCGAAAGTTGGCCGCAACGACCCCTGTGTGTGTGGCTCGGGTAAAAAATATAAGCAGTGCTGCGGCAAATTAAGCTAATCACGTATGGCGTAAGCGAACGTAGAGGAGAGAAACATGGCGGTGGGAAACCTTCCCTTTCCGGAATTGCCACCCCTCAGTGGGGTGCGCCTGGGCACTGCAATGGCGGGCATTAAGAAGCCGGATCGCCGTGATATGGTGGTGATTGAGCTACCTGAGACTGCCACTGTGGCGGGTGTTTTCACCCGCAATGCGTTCTGTGCTGCTCCGGTAGTGGTTGCCAAGCAGCATCTTGAGCAGTGCGCCAGTAGCGGCCTTGCGCCTCGTTATTGGTTAATTAATACCGGTAATGCCAATGCGGGGACGGGTGAGGCTGGCTTGCAAGATGCTTATGCCAGCTGTGCTGCTGTCGCTGAGCAGGCAGGTGTTGAGCAGGCTCAGGCGCTGCCGTTCTCTACGGGCGTGATTGGCGAGCCGCTGCCAATGGCTCGTCTGCTGGCGGGCTTGCCGGGCGCGTTTGATACGCTGGCCGGCTCAAGTCAAGCGTGGCAGCAGGCAGGTGAAGGTATTCTAACCACCGACACCCGCGCAAAGGGAGCCACGGTGACCGTTGATATTGGCGATCAGCAGGTCACCATCAACGGGATTACCAAAGGTTCGGGCATGATTAAACCCAACATGGCCACCATGTTGGGGTTTGTAGTCACCGATGCGGCGATTGAGCAGTCCTTGCTCGCCACGCTGCTGCGAGAAACGGTGGATCGCTCGTTCAACTGCATCACTGTGGATAGCGATACCTCTACTAACGATGCCTGCATGTTAGCGGCGACCGGCACGGGCGCGCGTATCGAAAGCGACGAGCACATTACCGTTTTCCGTAACGCTCTGCAGCGGGTGATGACCGAACTCGCCCAGGCGATTATTCGCGATGGCGAAGGGGCGACCAAATTCGTCACACTGCAGGTGAATGAGGCCAGCACTCGCCAAGAGGCGCTGGATGTGGCGTTTACCGTAGCTCACTCGCCTCTAGTAAAAACCGCGCTCTACGCCTCGGATGCCAACTGGGGGCGTATTTTGGCGGCGGTGGGTCGAGCGCCGGTTGAGGCGTTTGATGTTAGCCGGGTCGTGATTGACTTAGGCGATGTGCGCCTAGTGGAGAACGGTGGCCGCGCCGGTAGCTATACCGAAGCGGCTGGCAGTGCCGTCATGGCCGAGGAAGAGATCACAATTCGCATTAATTTGGGGCGTGGTGACGAGTCCGCTACCGTGTGGACCTCGGATCTCTCCCATGACTATGTGTCCATCAACGCGGATTACCGCAGCTAAGGCTGCGGCAACGTGCTAACGCAGCGAGATAGCGCCGTGCAATATAAAGGCGGCGCGCACAAAGTGGATAAGACGTAATGAGTGTAATGGTAAAACGACGGGTTCATGTCGCGGCAGCTGCGATGATCAGCGCCGATCAAAAGCACGTGCTGATCGCGCGCCGGCCTTCCAACGTCGATCACGGCGGTCTTTGGGAGTTTCCCGGTGGCAAGCTAGCCCCTTATGAAACTGGGCTGGAAGGCCTTAAACGTGAGTTGCATGAAGAGTTAGGCGTTGAGATTGTTCGTGCCCAACCGCTCATTCGCGTTCACCATGAGTATCCTGATAAGCACATTCTGCTCGATGTGTGGCAGGTGCATGAGTTTGCTGGCGAACCGTTTGGTCGTGAAGGCCAGGCGGTGCGCTGGGTGCCGATGAATGAGTTGGTGAACTACCCGTTCCCAGCGGCGAACCTGCCCATTCTGCGTGCGGTGATGCTACCCACCGAGTACTTGATTACCGGTGAAGAGCCTGACGATGAGCGCTTCGCGTCGCTGCTGGAGCGCGCTCTGCGCGAAGACAGCATTCGCCTTGTGCAACTGCGTGCCAAAAGCTTAGATGACGCGGCCTATGTTGCCCGTGCTGAGCGAGCGCTCAAGCTTTGCCGTGAATACGGTGCGAAGTTGCTGCTCAACGGTGAGCCAACGCTGCTGGATCGGGTCGATGCGGATGGTATTCATCTGACCAGTGCGCGCTTAATGCAGCTGGACCGACGCCCGATTGCGGAAAACAAGTGGCTGTCCGCCTCCACGCATGATCAAAAGCAGCTCTCCCAAGCGGCAGTGCTGGGCTGTGATTTTGTCACGCTTTCTCCGCTGCGCACCACGCCATCACACCCGGAAGTGGCTCCGATGGGCTGGCACGACTTCCAACAGCTGGTGGAACGTGCCGGTATGCCGGTATTCGCGCTGGGCGGTATGACCCGCTTTGACGCCAACCACGCTCGCGCGGTGGGTGCTCAGGGTATTGCGTCGATTCGCGACTTCTGGAAATAAATTTCTGGATATAAGCGATGTCGGCTTGGTACTTATAGAAAAGCGCTGATAGCAAAACGCCTGCTCTGGTAACAGAGCAGGCGTTTTTGATTTTCAGATGCTCGAATAAGCTTAATCGCGGTAGCGGCGGGTTAGGTCGCCATAAGCGTCGACACGGCGATCGCGCAGGTAGGGCCAAATACGGCGGGTGTTTTCGCTACGCGCCATATCCAGGCTCACGACCAACTGCTCAGTCTCTTCACCGGCATGGGCTAGTAGCTCACCTTGTGGGCCGCAAATAAAGCTACCGCCCCAAAACGCGATACCATCACCCACGCCGGAGTGGTCGGCCTCAAAGCCTACGCGGTTTGCCACCAAGACGGGCAGGCCATTCGCGACGCCGTGGGCGCGCTGAATCAGCGTCCAGGCATCTTTCTGGCGGTTTTTTTCCGCGTCGTCGTCATTAGGATCCCAGCCAATAGCGGTGGGGTAGAGCAGTAGCTCAGCACCCGCCAGCGCCATTAAGCGGGCGGCTTCCGGGTACCACTGGTCCCAGCACACCAGAATGCCTAACCGACCCACTGAGGTGTCAATCGGCGTAAAGCCCTCTTTGCGTGCGTCGTCGGCGTCGCCAGGGGTGAAGTAAAACTTCTCATAGAACCCTGGGTCATCTGGAATATGCATCTTGCGGTACTGGCCAACCCGCCCTTTGGCGCGGTCGTACACCACGGCGGTGTTGTGGTAGAGCCCCGCCGCGCGCTTTTCAAACAGCGAGCCCACCAGCACGATATCCAGCTCTTTTGCCAGTGCCGCCAATCGCTGTCCCGTCGGGCCATCCAGCGGTTCGGCGAGATCAAACAGTGCCGGGTCTTCATATTGACAGAAGTAGTGGGTGGCGTGCAGCTCTTGTAATAGTACGAGCTGTGCCCCTTGGCTGGCTGCTCTGCGAATGCCCGCCTCGCTTTCGGCCAGGCTGAGCGCTTTATCGGGCCATGCGGCTTGTTGAATCACCGCCACGTTAAGTGTCTGGGACATGCTGCCCTCCTTAAGAGTGAGTGGTCGCAGGCACAAGCGTACCTTTGGGTAGCTGCATGGTTAAACAGTGCAGGCTGCCGTGCTGACGAATCACGCTGATGCACTCAATGGGGATCAGCGTATGTTCTGGAAAAGCGACGGCCAGCGCCTGCAGTGCGGTAACATCCGCTGGGTCGCCATAGGTAGGCACCAGCACCGCATCGTTGATAATCAAAAAGTTCGCATAGGTGGCCGGTAGGCGATGCCCATCTTCCGGGTCAAAACAGGCCTGGGGCCAGGGTAGCGGAATAAGCTGGTAGGGCTCTCCGTTACGCTGACGGAAGGCTTTTAACTCCTGCTCCATTGCCTGCAGGGCCGTGTAGTGCGGGTCAGTGGGGTCGTCACAACGCACATAGGCAATGGTCGAGGGGTTACAAAAGCGTGCCAACGTATCCACATGGCTGTCCGTGTCGTCGCCTTCTAAATGCCCATTGGCTAGCCACAGCACGCGGTCTACGCCAAAGTCATCTGCCAAAAGCGCTTCAACGTCTTCTCGAGAGAGCGACGGATTGCGGTTTGGGTTGAGCAGGCACGCTTCCGTGGTGAGCAGCGTGCCTTCGCCGTCAGTCTCGATAGCCCCACCTTCTAACACCATCTCCCGAGAAGAGACTGGGCAGGCCCATAAGCCCGCATCGGCTAGCCACTGGGTTAGCTGATTGTCCCGCTCAGCAGGGAATTTACCGCCCCAGCCGGTAAAGGTGTAATCCAGCAGCAGCGGCTGGTTATCTTCGTCCAATACCGTGATCGGTCCATGATCTCGCGCCCAGGTATCGTCGGTGGGTGCGACAATCAGCAGCAGCTGATGTTTGGGGATGCCGTAGGCATCGAACGTGGCGGTCAGGCGCTGATGGGTCGCCTCGTCTGGCACGCTGATGATCACGCGCTGATAGCGCGCCGTGGCAAGCACAATGTGCTCAAGCGTTGCTTCGATACGCGACAGCATATAAGCCCAGTCGCCGTCTGGACGGGGCCAGGTGAGCTGTAGGCCATCTTGAGGGTGCCATTCGGGCAATAAGCGGTGAGTCTTGGTAGCCAACGTAAAAGGTGCTCTCACTAGTCAGAATAAGCTTACCCGGTGGGCAAGAGGGTCGGGCGCAATTTAGGGGGTTGCTCCTCAACTTGCAAGCGATACCGTTATAAAGGGAACGGCCTTGGAGAGGGCGACTCTAAGGCTGCGTTTGCACATGCAGCCATGTTAAAAAAACCGTACCATGGACGCCCATTATTAAGGAATGTAGCCATGCTTGATCGTTTGCCTTTTCTGGTGGGGCTGCGCTATGTGCGCGCTAAACGCCGGAACCACTTTATTTCGTTTATCTCCTTAACGTCGATGCTGGGGCTGATGCTAGGGGTGGCGGTACTGATTCTTGTACTGTCGGTTATGAACGGATTTGATCACGAGCTGCGCACGCGCATTTTAGGCATGGTGCCCCACACCAAAATTGAGTCCCAGGAAGGACTGGTAGAGTGGGAGGCGTTGGCAGAGCAATTAGTACAGCGCGATCGAGTGATTGGTGTGGCCCCTTACGTTGAGCAGCAGGGTATGTTCTCCGCTGGCGGCCGCAACCAAGGCGCGATGGTCAACGGCATTCATCCGGATTGGGAAGACCAGGTCTCTATTATTGGCGAGCACATGCGCCAGGGTGAGTTGGCCGACCTTGTGCCCGGTGAGTGGAATGTTGTGCTGGGTTCGATGCTCGCCCGCAGGCTAGGCGTTGGCGTGGGTGACCGCGTGACGCTGCTGGTGCCCGAGGCATCGATTACTCCGGCAGGCGTTTTCCCCCGACTGAAGCGGTTTACCGTCAGCGGTATTTTCAGCGTAGGTGCCGATCTAGACGCCAATTTGGCCTACGCCAATATTGAAGATATGCAAACGCTGGCACGTATGGGCGATGCGGTTGGTGGTTTGCGCCTAGAGCTAGACGACCTGTTTATCGCCGGTAGCGAAACTCAGGCCATTGTGAACGAGTTGGGCCCAGGCTACAGCGGCTCCGACTGGACGTTCTCCCATGGCAATCTCTTCCAAGCTATTCAGATGGAAAAACGCATGATCGCGCTGCTGTTGACCGTGATTATTGCGGTTGCCGCGTTCAATATTGTGTCGACGCTAGTGATGGTGGTGACGGATAAGCGTGCGGACATTGCCATTTTACGCACCATTGGTGCCACGCCAGGCTCCATTATGGGTATTTTCATTGTGCAGGGACTAGCGATTGGCCTGATCGGCATTGCGGTAGGGGTTACCGTGGGCATTCTGCTGGCGCTCACCATTTCCGATTTGATTGGCTGGTTTGAAACGGCGTTTGGTATTCAATTCCTGGATGCGGGGGTTTACTTCATCAGCGACCTGCCGTCGCGTCTGGAATGGAGCGATGTGCGTGACATCGTGCTGGCCGCGTTTGGCCTGACGTTCCTCTCCACGCTCTATCCCGCCTGGCGAGCTGCTCGCGTTCAGCCTGCTGATGTACTGCGCTATGAATAAGGATGCCCCGATGACGTCAACACCCTCTAACGCCGTCATGCTGGAGTGCCGTGGGCTCACCCGCATTTACAGCGAAGGCCCTCAGGATCTCACCGTACTGGATCAGCTTGAACTGACCGTCCGTGCCGGTGAACGCGTTGCGATTGTAGGAAGTTCGGGTTCAGGCAAGACCACGCTGTTAAACCTGTTGGGCGGCCTAGACCGCCCGAGCAATGGCAGCGTCGTGATTGGCGGTGAGGCACTTTCGGGCCTGAATGAAGCCGCGCTGGGCCGCTTCCGCAATCAATATATTGGTTTTGTTTATCAGTTCCACCATTTGCTGGCGGAATTTACGGCGGTGGAGAATGCTGCGCTGCCGCTGATTATTCGCGGCCAGTCTAAAAAAGTGGCTGAACAGCGCGCTATGCAGATCCTAGAGCGGGTGGGGATGAAAGCGCGTGCCGACCATAAGCCGGGTGAGCTATCGGGCGGTGAGCGCCAGCGAGTGGCGATTGCCCGGGCGCTAGTGACCGACCCCAGCCTCGTATTAATGGATGAGCCGACCGGAAACCTGGATCAAACTACCGCAGCGTCTATTCTGGCGCTGATGGATGAGCTGGCCAAAGAGAGCGCCTGTGCATTTGTGATTGTGACTCACGATGTGGGCTTGGCTGCCCATCAAGACCGTGTCATGAAGCTGGATGGGGGGCGCTTGGTCGCTCAGGCATAGCGATGCGCTAGTTTAGTCGTCAAACTCTGATTCGATGCGAGCCCTGCGCCGCCGTCTTTTAAGGCGGCGGCGCTTCCAGTTATGGGAGACGTGCCAGCGCCAGATAAGGCGAATGCCAATGTTAGCGACGACCGCAAGCACAATCGCAGTAATCAGAGAGCCCAGTAGCAGCGGTGGCAAGATGTCGTGCATCTGCTCAGCTATCCAGCGGGTTGAGATGCGGGAAGGGGCCTCCCGCGCGGGCGCCCCAAGCAAAAAAGTGCCTATTCGATAATTCACATAAAAAATCAGCGGCATGGTAAGTGGGTTGGTGACCCACACAAGCCCTACCGAAAGTGCCAAATTGCAACGACTTAGCCGCGCACCCAGAGCCGCCACCACCATCTGAAAGGGGATGGGTAGCATCGCGCAAAACAGCCCGACGCTAAACGCGTTCGCAACGCTGCGTCGAGTTAGTAGCCATAAGCCCGGATCCGCAATCAGCGGTGCCATAAAGCGCAACGAACGCTGGCGCCTTAGCGTATCGGGTTTTGGCATGTAGCGCTGCAGGAAACGGCGCGGCATGTCAGGTACTCTTACTTTAGATCGTTTCTATTATCCATATAGCGTAGGGCTTCGGCTACGGCGTGCGCAGTAATGGTTGAGCACCAGGGAGGGGCGGATGGGGCAGGGCATTGCAATGCCCGCGGCATTAGCAGCGCTTGGCGGTAGCCTGTTGGCTTGGTGGGCCGGTGGGCAGGGCGGTACATGGCTGCTGCCACTGGTCCTCATGATGGCGGGGCTAAGCGTTGGCGTATGGCGGCCACGGGCCCTAGTATGGTTGCTCTTAGGCGGGTCCGTTGCCTTTAGTATTCAGCAGGAGTGGGTGCGTCGGCTGCCCGTTGGGCTGAGCGGGCAGGATATAGCGGTGCATGCCAAAGTGACCGCTGTACAGCAGCAGTCAGGGGTTCAGCGGTTGCGATTGAGTATCGAGCGCTGCACAGCCCCTGCCCATCTTCCCCGTTGTGATCAATTAAACAGCGTTCGGGTGAGCGCTTACGACCATGAGCATGAGTATGTGGTTGGCGAGCGCTGGCAAATGACGCTGCGCTTACGGCCGCCCTATGGCTTTATCAACCCCAATACTTTTGATTATGAGCAGTGGTTATGGCGTGAAGGCATCCACGCTACTGGATATATTCGCCCCGATCCTGCGCCGCAGCGGCTTACGCACGCTTCTCCTCGGCTGCGCCAATTGGCATCCGACTTTCTAGCACAGCTGCCTTTAGAGGCACGTACCCAACGCTGGCTGGCCGCATTGACGCTTGGCGATAGCGAAAAGCTTAACCAAGATGACTGGGCGCTGTTAAACGCTACGGGTACCACGCACCTCGTGGTGATCTCGGGCCTGCATGTGGGGCTGGTGGCGTCATTCGTGCTGCTGCTAGGGCGTTATGCTGCGCGTGTCGTTTCGCCTACCAACTGGCGGCTGCGCACTTGGCCCTGGTGGCTTGCTGGCGCGGCCGCCGTTGGCTACGCCGTGTTGGCCGGGTTGGCGCCACCGGCAATGCGCGCGATGATTATGACGTTGCTGGGGTTGTGGGTTCTAAGTGGCCGCCATGCACCGGGGCCCTGGCAAGCTTGGTGGCTTGCACTGGCACTGGTGCTGATAGTTGACCCGCTAGCACTTTGGCGGCCTGGGTTGTGGCTCTCGTTTATGGCGGTAGGGTGGCTGATTATTATCTGGCAGGGTCGGTCCAGGCCGCGCGGTGTAAAAGGCTGGTGCTGGGCACTGCTGCGTTCTCAACTGTTATTGGCCCCTTTAATGGCCGCAGCGGTGTTGTTTGCCTTTGGGCGTGTAGCCCCTACGGCCCCTTTGATCAACTTAGTGGCGGTGCCATGGGTCAGCTCGGTCATGGTGCCTACCGCGCTACTCGGCTGGCTGCTGTCACCCCTTCCGTTTGTTGGTCTAGTGCCCTGGTGGGTGTTTGAGCAAGCCTTAGCGGTATTTCATCAGCTGTTGGTTGTCGCTGTGGAAGCCGCACCGCTCTGGCAGCCTCCCGCGCATTTGGCCTATCCATTGGCGGGGAGCTTGGTGCTGCTGTCGCTGTGCTGGGGCTTGCCCGCCGTGCCGCGTTGGTTACGCGTGGGTGCGGCGGTACTCTTGGTGACAATTCCCTGGTGGCCGAGAGAGCAGGCGATTCCGCCGGGGCAGCTTCACGTGACGGTTTACGATGTGGGCCAAGGGCAGTTAATAGAGCTGCGCAGTGCCAATTTTCGGCTGCTCTATGATACGGGGCCACGTTTTCGCAGTGGCTTTATGCCCCTGCAAAGCCTATGGCCCCCAGGTCAAGATTTTGACCAAGTAATGGTCAGTCACGCGGATACTGACCACGCCGGAGGCGTAGATGCGCTACTAGCGGATCACCAAGTAGCGCAGTGGTGGGCGCCAGCAGGGGAGTCGCTATCTATCCCAAGCCAGCGCTGCGAGCAGGGGCAACGCTGGCAGCGTGACGGTATTACGTATCGAATACTCTGGCCACCGAGCGGTGAGAACACTCTATCCTCTAATGATCGCTCTTGTGTGTTAGCAGTGTATGCGGGTGAACATAGCCTGCTGATCACCGGTGACGTAGGGAACCAAGTGGAGCGACAGCTTCTACCGCAGCTGAATGGCAACGTGAGTGTATTGGTGGCGGGCCACCACGGCAGCGGCACCAGCTCGGGTGTTCAGTTTGTGCGCGAGACGCAGCCACATCACGTGGTTTTCAGCGCTGGGCGAGACAATGCGTTCCGCCACCCTGCCGACGACGTTGTGCGGCGCTTTCGGCAGCAGCATAGCTGCCTATGGAACACCGCCCAGGACGGCGCGCTTAAATTTACGCTGATACCACAGCAGCCAGTCACCTTTCAGCCACTGCGGGCCTTGGCAGGTGGCCATAAGCGGTGTTGAAGCGCGCCACCATCAGGTAGAATCGCCCACACTGCACACTACTGCTGGGAGCGCGTGTGACTGATTCAGGTTGGATGCTATATAAACGGTTATTGGGTTACGTTAAGCCACACTGGCGTGCGTTTGCGCTGGCGGTGGTGGGTTTTGTGATTTACGCAGCTTCAAGTACCGCGCTGGCGGAAATGATGAAGCGGCTGATTGATGGGATTCAAAACCCAGACGCCGATTTTCGGTTTTTCCTGCCGCTGTTTGTAGTGCTCATGTTTGCCTCTCGCGGGCTGGGCACTTTTCTGAGCACCTACTTTATGGCCTACGTGGGGCGCTATGTGATTCATACGCTGCGCTGCGATGTGTTTGCCCACTTGCTTCACCTGCCGGGTCGTTTTTTTCGATCAGCACTCCAGCGGCCACTTGGTATCAAGGGTCACTTACCACGTTGAGCAGGTAGCGGGTGCAGCGACCAATGCGGTGACGATCATCCTGCGTGAGGGGTTGTTTGTCGTGGGGCTGGTAGGCTATCTATTCTGGACCAACTGGATGCTAACGCTGCTGTTTTTGGGTGTTACTCCGATTATTGCCGGTGTGGTGAGCTATGTGAGCAAGCGCTTTCGGCGTATCTCCAAGCGTATTCAACACTCCATGGGCGATGTGACTCATGTGGCTTCTGAGGCGCTTTCGGGCTATCGCGTGGTACGTACCCACGGCGCAGAAGCGTACGAGAAACAGCGTTTTGAGCGCGTGAGTGAAGAGAACCGTCGCCAGAGTATGAAAGAGGCCATGACCCGAGCGGTTAGTTCGCCTGTCGTGCTCATGCTGGTGGCGATCTCTATGGCGCTGCTAGTGTGGCTGGCCATGGCGCCCTCGCTGATGGAAAACATGACGCCGGGGGAGTTTGTCGCCTTTATCACCGCCGCTGCCCTGATGATTAAGCCGGTGCGCCAGCTCACCGAGATTAACAGCGAGATTCAGAAGGGCATCGCAGCGGCCTCTGAGCTGTTTGGCCTGTTAGACCTCACCCCTGAACAGGATGAAGGCTCTCTCATTCCCAGCAAGCTAACGGGCAATGTGGTGATTGAGAACGTCAGCTTCCGCTATGGTGACGACCAGCCCAGCGTACTGCACAACGTGAATCTTAACGTTGCTCCCGGCGAGCTGGTGGCTATTGTGGGCCGCTCGGGCAGCGGTAAATCAACGCTCGTCAGCCTGCTGCCGCGCTTCTATCGCCCCAGTGAAGGGCAGATTTTGATTGATGGCGTGAATGCCGATGAGTACGCCTTAGGGCCGCTGCGCCAGAATATTGCCCTGGTGTCCCAGCAGGTCACCCTGTTTAACGCCTCCATTGCTGACAATATTGCTTACGGCGTGGCTGACCCAGACCCGGCCGCCATTAAGGCGGCTGCCGAGGCAGCCTACGCCAGCGAGTTTATTGAAAAGCTGCCAGAAAGTTACGCCACGGTCGTCGGCGAGAATGGGGTGATGCTCTCGGGTGGGCAGCGCCAGCGGCTCGCCATCGCCCGGGCCATTTTTAAAGATGCGCCCATTCTGATTCTGGATGAAGCGACCTCCGCACTGGATACCGAGTCAGAGCGCTATATCCAAAAAGCGTTGGAGCACGTGTGTGAAGGGCGCACCACCCTGGTCATAGCTCACCGACTCTCCACCATTGAGCGTGCCGACCGCATTCTAGTGATGGATCAAGGGCGGATTATTGAGCAGGGTACCCATCAGGCGCTGCTTGAAAAAGGTGGGGCCTACGCCGCGCTGCACCAGCTTCAGTTTCAGGAGAGTGAATGAGTCTTGCTCAGCGCTGGATAAAGGCTGCCTATGGCGGCAGTAACTGGCTAGTACCGCTCTATCCGTTGGGTGATTTATACCGTTATCTTATGGGGCGGCGAGCACAGTGTTACCGCGAGGGAAATAAACCAGTTTGGCAAGCACCGGTGCCGGTGATCGTGGTGGGCAATATTACGTTAGGCGGTACGGGTAAGTCACCGCTTGTGGCCTGGCTTAGCCGTTGGCTGGTACAGCAGGGATTTTTACCCGGTATCGTCACCCGCGGCTATGGCGGTAAAGCGCCGCACTATCCTCTGTTAGTAACGCCTTCTACAGACCCAGCGCATAGCGGTGATGAACCACTGATGCTGGCACAGCAAACCGGAGTACCGGTGGTGGCGGACCCGCAGCGAGCGCGGGGTGCTGAAAGGTTGGTGCAACAGGGCTGCGATGTACTGATTAGCGATGACGGCTTGCAGCACTTGGCCTTAGGGCGCGATATTGAACTGGTGGTTATCGATGGTGCTCGTGGGCTAGGCAATCAGCGCTGCCTGCCCGCTGGGCCTTTAAGAGAGGCGCCCGGGCGACTTGCAAGTGTGGACGCTGTGATTGTCAACGGAGCGCTACAACGCCCGCTGGAAATATCTAGTGTGGCTATGCAGCTGGTACCTCAGCGCTGGCGCCAGCTGCCTACTGGGCAGCACTATCCGTTGCAGCCGCTGCCATTTGCGCTGCCGGTGCATGGGCTGGCAGGTATTGGCAACCCTCAGCGTTTTTTCAATACGCTACGGGAGTTAGGCGTGGAAGGGGAGATGCATCCCCTGGCAGACCACCAGCCATTTGATGAACACACGTTTCAATTTATGCCGCCACGACCAATCATTATGACGGCGAAAGACGCCGTAAAGTGTCAGGCGTTTGCACCGTCTGATAGCTGGGTATTAGAGGTGGAGGCGCAGCTTCCACAAGCATTTGAGGACTGGCTGGCAAACAGGCTGTCCGTACTGACACAAAGGGGATGCACCGATGGATAAGGAACTATTGGCAATGCTGGTTTGCCCGCTCTGCAACGGCAAACTGAAGTATGATCGTGACGCCCAAGAGCTTTGCTGCCACTACGACGGTTTAGCCTATCCCATACAGGATGGCATTCCTGTCATGCTGCCTGAAGAGGCACGGCAAATGGGTGCTGATGAAAAGTTACCTACCTCGCCTGGCCGCACCGGAGAGGCGTGATGTCTGATGTTACGCCGCAATTTATTGCCGTTGTCCCCGCTCGTTTTGGCTCCTCTCGCTTGCCGGGCAAACCGCTATTAGAGATCGCCGGTGAGCCCATGGTGGCCCATGTGTGGCGGCGAGCCTGTCAAAGCCAGGCCAACCGCGTAGTGGTGGCGACAGACGACACGCGGATTCGCGATGCCATGCTGCCCTATGGGGCTGACGTAGTGATGACTCGCGATGACCACCCCTCGGGCACTGACCGGCTCGCCGAGGTCTCCGACCATCTAGGCCTAAGTGATGACACACTGGTCGTGAATGTGCAGGGGGATGAGCCGCTGATTCCTCCGGCACTTATTGATCAGGTCGCACTGCGCCTGGCGGATGACCCCGAGGCGGCGATTGCCACCCTAGCCGAGCCGATTGCGGATGTTGATACGCTGTTTAATCCTAACGTGGTGAAAGTCGTGCGGTCGCTACAGGGGCGGGCGCTCTACTTCTCGCGAGCGCCGATTCCCTGGGACCGCGAGCACTTTAAAGCGCAGCCAAGCCTACTAGAAACCGATGCTTGGCTGCGCCATATTGGGATCTACGCCTACCGAGCGAGTTTCTTAGCCGCCTATCGGGATCTAGCGCCCTCCAGCCTGGAGCAGTTGGAGCAGTTGGAGCAGCTTCGGGCACTACAGCATGGCTACGCTATTCAAGTGGCGCTGGCGAGCGCGATAAACCCCGCCGGAGTCGATACGGAAGAGGATTTGGCGCGGGTAAGGTCGCTGTTGTCTGCCGAGCGTGAAGGAGGCATTTCATGACGCGTGTTCTCTTTGTTTGCCTGGGCAATATTTGCCGTTCACCAACCGCGGAGGGCGTTTTTCAGCAGGCGCTCGACCGTGCAGGGTTAAGCAAACGCGTGGAAATCGACTCCTGCGGTGTTGGCAGTTGGCATGTTGGCAAAGCGCCCGATCCCCGTGCCCAGGCAGCTGCGCTGCGTCGTGGTATCGATATTAGCCATCTGCGCGCCCGTCAGTTAAAAGCGAGTGACTTCCTGGAATTCGACTACGTGCTGGGCATGGACAGCGATAACCTGGCGGCGATGCAGGCGCTAAAACCGGCCGACAGCCAGGCTAAGGTAGGGCTGTTGTTGGAGTATGCAGGACTCGCGAATACCGATGTTCCTGATCCTTATTACGGCGGAGAAGCGGGCTTTGAGCAGGTATTGGATATGATTGAGCAAGCCAGTACCGGACTGATTGCAGAGCTGACCTGTGGGCGCTGATAGCTTGGATGGGGCATCCGTCTGGGTGGACCTCACTACAGCCAATACGCTTCGCCTACCTTGCCAAGCGGCGCGCTACATTGCACCGACAACGCTCTCTAGCCTGCAGGCTGCCTTGTATAGCGCGCGTATTCATCAGTGGCCAATTACCCTGCTAGGCGGTGGCAGTAATGTGCTGCTGCCACCAACGCTTCACGGTATGGCGCTTCGCCCGGCACTTCGCCATTGGTGGCTGGAGCGCAGTGGTGATGACGTCACCGCCTATGTGGGTGCCGGTGTGAGCTGGCATGCCTTGGTAATGGCATTGGCGACGCATGGCTTGTGGGGGGTTGAAAATTTAGCGTTGATCCCTGGCGATTGCGGCGCTGCACCGGTACAAAATATTGGTGCTTATGGTGTCGAGCTCAGCGATGTGTTGAAAGCAGTCCAGGTTGCCGAGTTGGCCACTGGCGAGATGTACTGGTTGAACGCTGATGCGTGCCAGTTTGGCTATCGCGACAGTATTTTCAAGCGAGCACTAGCGGGTAAGGTAGTGATCACCCAACTTGCGCTGCGGCTGTCCGCCACGCCGAGGCCCGTGCTGGGTTATGGCGATTTGGCGGCTCGCGTGTCGGAGTCACCGACCCCTTTGTCCGTGGCTCAAGCGGTCTGTGCGATTCGCCAGGAAAAATTGCCTGACCCAGCTGTGCTAGCGAATGCGGGCAGTTTCTTCAAGAATCCGCTAGTGAGCAATGAGCATACGCATCGGCTGTTGAAGGAGTATCCAGACATGCCGTATTTTCCTCAGCCCAATAACCAAACTAAGCTGGCAGCAGGCTGGCTGATTGACCAGTGCGGCTTAAAGGGGCAGCGCCTGGGAGCATTTGGCGTCCATGAGCGCCAAGCGTTAGTGCTGGTGCACTTTGGGGGAGGGGATCGCCCAGGACTGCTGAGTTTTGCAGACACTATTGCTCAGACCGTGTTTGATCGGTTTGGTGTATTGCTAGAGCTAGAACCGCGGGTGATCTAACGTCTGCTTATCTTTACCACCCATAAAAAACCCCGCCGAAGCGGGGTTTTTTGTTGCGAGCACTTACTCTTGCGAGTTTTGCTGTGCCTGCTGCTTGCGTAGTTCGCGCGGGTCGTTATGGGCACGACGGCGACGACGCGGTTTTGGCGCCTCTTCATCAGCTGTCGGGGCCTCGCTAACGGGATCTGCCGCTGGCGCATTGTCGGCGGGTTGCGCTGACACGTTCTCTTGCTCTTCTGGAGCAGGGGCCGCTTCCATCTTGGTGGCCGTCTCGTCGTGAGCTTCAGCAGCTGGCTGCTCGCTCGCTTCTGTTGAAGGCTCTTGATCCGCCGCCGGTGAAGGCGCTTTCGCGGTTGAGGGCTCTTCACTGACTGTTGGTGCTGCAGCTTCTTCATCCGTAGAAGCCGCTGCTTCGGCGTTGGCAACCGGAGTGTCTTTAACGCTATCCTGCTCAGCAGTCTCATTCGCTACTGTCTGAGTCTGAGGCTCTTCCGTGGGCACTGTGCTTTCAGCAGCAGCTTCTGCTGTACTTGCTTCTGCAGCTGCGTCATTCGCTTTCGGCTCGCGCTCTGCGACGTGCTCGGCAGCGGTTTGCGGCGCTTCCGTGGCCTCTTGGGCTGCGGTTTCTTGAGCCACCGGCGGCTGTTCTGCTTTGAGGTCGTCAGTTTGAGCATCGGCGGCCTTGGTCTCGTCAGCGTTTGGCGCGCTCAAGGCTGCTGCATCGCTGCTGTCAGCCGCTGGTGTGCTGGTGGCTTCGTGCTGCACTGACTCAGGCTGAGCCTGACGGCGCTGGCGCGTCGACTTGCGCGCTTTGGCGGCGCTGTTGGCCGGGCGCTCAGCAGTTGTGCTGTCATCCGCTGCCGCTTGAGCCTGCTCAGCGCTATCGTCTTTTTCGCTGCTTACTTGCTCAGTTGCTGGCTTGTCAGCCGGTGTTGGCGATGCTTCCGTGTTGTTGTCAGGCGCGCTAGCGGCTTCAGATGTCGCTGTGGCTGCCGGGGCTTCTTGGGGCTGAGGCGCCTGCTCCGCTTCTGCCTGCAGCTTCAGCTGTTCTGCTTCCGCTTGAGGGTTTAGCGCCTGCTTGCGCGAACGATGACGCGGATTGTTACGCGTACGCTTCGGCTTGCCGTCGTCTTGCTTGCTGTCGTCAGCCTGGGCCGTAGGCGTGCGTTCATCGCTTTTGGGCTTGGCATCACGTGGCTTGTCACGACGGTTATCCGGCTGGACGGCAGGCTTGGCTGCCTCCTCTTTAGGAGCGTCCTTGTTTACGGGCTCTTTCTGATGCGTGTTTTTCGCGCTCTCTTGGGCTTTGGCATCGTCCTGCTGCGGATGACGACGACGGTTGCGGGTGCGGCTGGGGCCGCTGCGCTGCTCGTTTTTGGCCGTGGTATCGCTACGCTGCTCTTGCTTGGGCGAGCTGTCGCTGCGCTCCTGAGCAGGTTTGGAGCGGCGTTCACTGCGTTGCGGGCGGCTACTCTTCGGCTGTTCGGTCTGCTTACTTGGTGCCTGGGCTTCCTGAGCTGGCTGCTGGCTGCCGTCATCGCCGCCCAGCAGTTTAGCAAAGCCGCGGATAAAGCGGCCAAGCACGCTGGGCTGTTCAGCAGTAGCGGCGGGTGCAGGGGTGGCTGCAGCCGCTTTAGCAGGCGTTTCTTCTGTTTGCAGCGATGCCGGTGCTGGGGCGTTGTGTACTACGCTCTTAACGGCCGCTTCGGCCCGCTGTGCAGGCGGTGCAAAGCTAGGGTCAGGTTCTTTGCCAACATCGGTGTCGGTAGACAGCTCGAAGCTGGAGAGCGTATGGCTCTCGTCTTCGTCCAAATGGTCATCCCGCAGGCGCTGAACATCGTAGTGCGGAGTATCCATTTCTGGGCTGGGTAGCAGCACCACGCGAACGCCTTGGCGAGACTCGATATCTGCCAGTACGCTGCGCTTTTCATTTAGCAGGTAAGTGGCCACCGGTACCGGCAAGATGGCGCGAATCTGCGCGCTGCGCTCTTTCATTGCCTCTTCTTCAATCAGGCGCATGATCGAGAGCGATAGTGAACGCACGTCGCGGATGGTGCCTTGGCCGTTACAGCGTGGGCACACTACGCCGCTTGTTTCGCCCAGGGAGGGGCGTAGGCGCTGGCGCGACATTTCCATTAAGCCAAAGCGTGAAATGCGCCCAATTTGTACCCGAGCACGATCTAGCTTCAGAGCATCGCGCATGCGGTTTTCGACTTCACGCTGGTTGCGCGCAGGGCCCATGTCGATGAAGTCGATCACGACCAAGCCGCCAATATCTCGCAAGCGAAGCTGACGGGCAATTTCGTCGGCCGCTTCGGAATTGGTTTGCAGCGCTGTTTCTTCGATATCGCTGCCCCGCGTAGCACGCGCGGAGTTGATGTCGATGGACACCAGAGCTTCAGTGTGGTCGATTACAATCGAGCCACCAGAGGGCAGTTTTACTTCCCGCTGGTAAGCGGTTTCAATTTGCGACTCAATCTGGAAGCGAGAGAAGAGGGGGACCTCATCTGCGTACAGCTTAATTTTCTGCTGGTAAGAGGGCATCACTTGGCGGATAAATGCCAGCGCCTCGGCGTGAATCTCGGGGCTGTCGATCAGTACCTCGCCGATATCCTGACGAAGGTAGTCGCGCATGGCGCGAATGATGACGTTGGATTCACGGTAGATTAAGAACGGTGCAGAACGCTTACCGGCTTCTGTGGTGATGGACTCCCATACCTGAACGAGATAATCCAAGTCCCACTGAAGCTCTTCTGGGCTACGGCCAATACCTGCGGTGCGAACAATGAGGCCCATTTTGTCGGGCACAGTAAGTTGGCCCATGGCGTCTTTTAACTGGCTGCGATCATCCCCTTCAATACGGCGCGAAATACCGCCCGCACGAGGATTGTTGGGCATCAAGACGAGGAAGCGACCTGCCAAGCTAATAAAGGTGGTCAGCGCTGCCCCTTTGTTGCCGCGCTCCTCTTTATCGACCTGAACAATGACTTCTTGGCCTTCTTTGAGCACTTCTTTAATGCTCGGACGGCCAGAGACGTCTTTGACAAAATATTCGCGGGAGATTTCTTTCAGCGGAAGGAAGCCGTGGCGCTCAGCGCCAAAGTCAACAAAGGCAGCTTCGAGCGAGGGTTCTACACGGGTGATTTTACCCCGATAAATATTGGCTTTTTTCTGTTCCCGAGCGCCAGATTCAATATCTAAATCATACAGGCGCTGTCCATCTACCAGTGCGACCCGCAGCTCTTCGGGCTGGGTCGCGTTAATTAGCATCCGTTTCATGTTGTCTCACGTAGCATGGCGTGCCGAAGCGCTTTTAAAGGCTAGCGTCGGCGAATCGCTGGGTGCTGCGTGCTTGTGCTCGGCGCATGGTTATGCTGACGCATTAAGCCGGGAAGGCAGTTTTGCCGACCCGGCCGAAAGGGCGTTGAGTACGTGGCGGCGGCAGAACATGTTTCGGTGGCTGTCACGTCCATCCGGCTCTGCTGACACCGCCCACACCTGGCATTCATCGATTCACCAACGCCGGTATCGGCACAGCGTTGATCTTTGCGCCCCAGAATTGGCAGTGCCTTGTGACGAAAAGGGGCTGCCACTCTGAAGCGTAACGTTTATTTAGTGACGGGCCTGCCGTTGCTGGCATGACCTGACGCTCTCTGTCGTTACCCATTTACTTAACGGCAGAGTTACTACATTTCAATACGTGATAAGCAGGTAGTGCGTACACTGATCCATGCTTTTTCGCTCTGACCTGCGTGTTTGTCGGGCAGGTGCGAAGGCAAAACGTGGGCAATCATTCGCCATACAAGGATTATATAAGCGGGCCACGTTCGGCCCGGCCACGTTGGCCGATGAGCGCTTTGGAATATAACAGTAAAGACAACCACCAGCAATTGACGCAATGCCGGTAGGTCTACGTTAGAATGCCGTTTTTAGCCTGACGTTAAAGAATGTCACCAGGAGTGCGCGGCAATGTCCGAAGGGCGTGAAGTACAGTGGGTGGATATCGCCCCGGAACAAGCGGGTCAGCGAATCGATAATTTTTTAATGACCCGGCTAAAAGGTGCACCTCGTGCATTGATCTACCGCATCGTGCGTAAAGGTGAGGTTCGGGTCAATAAGAAACGGGTAAAAGTGGATTATCGCCTGCAAGCGGGCGATTTAGTACGTGTTCCGCCACTGCGCCTAGCGCCTAAAGAGGCGGTGAAAGAGGTGAGCGATAATCTGCGCGACCTGCTTGTCGGCAGCGTCATTATGGAAGGGCCCGACTGGATGGTGCTGAATAAGCCGTCAGGCTTAGCAGTCCATGGTGGCAGTGGCGTTAAGATTGGTCTCATCGAGGCGTTGCGCCAAGTGCGGGACGACCTAACGTTCCTGGAGTTAGTGCACCGCCTGGATCGTGATACCTCAGGTTGTTTGCTGCTCGCCAAGTCTCGCGATGCGCTGGTAACCCTTAATGAGGCGTTGAAAAAGCACGGCATGGATAAGCGCTACTTGGCGCTGGTGGCCGGGCGCTGGCCGGCCCGTAAAACTTATGAAAGTGCTCGGTTGGACCGTTTTGATGCAGGTAACGGCGAACGGCGCGTGCGGGTAGATCCCAACGGTAAAGTGTCGCGCACCCACTTCTCTGTAGTGGAAACCTTTGAAAAGGTCACGTTAATTGAGGCTGAGCCCGTTACGGGGCGCACACACCAGATTCGTGTGCACGCAGCCCATGCTGGCCATGCGCTGCTGGGGGATGATAAGTACGCTACTCGTGAGAGCGGCTTGTTAACCAAGCAGCTGGGGTTGGGGCGACTTTTCCTCCATGCACGCTCGTTAACATTCCCCGAGCCTGGCAACGGTAGGCCGGTGACGGTAAAAGCGCCGCTTCCGGAGGCGCTTGAAGAGACGCTCAAGCGCGCACGTCAATAAAAGAGAACTGTTATGCGCTATGAGCTAATTATTTTCGATTGGGACGGCACGCTCATGGATTCTGTGCCGAAGATTGTTTCCTGTATGCAAGCAGCAGCGGCAGACGCTGAATGGGGTGAGCTTGAAGTCAGCGCCATTGAAGACATTATTGGGCTGGGTCTTCCTGAGGCGATTGCCAAACTCTGCCCAGGCATTGAGCCAGAGCAGGCGGAGCGCTTGCGCCAGCGCTATTCCCATCACTTTGTTCATGGTGACACTACGCCTATGCCCTTTTTTGATGGGGTTGAAGCGCAGTTGGCAAGGCTGAGAGAGCGGCCCCAGCAGCGGCTTGCGGTGGCGACGGGTAAGAGCCGTCGTGGGCTTGATCGGGTTTTTAATGAAACAGGTAGCGGGGGGCTGTTCCACACTAGCCGGACTGCTGACGAAACGCGCTCTAAGCCCCACCCGCAAATGCTGCTAGAGATTTTGGCTGAGCTTCAGGTTCCAGCAGAGCGAGCGGTAATGGTGGGCGATACTGAGTATGATCTTGAAATGGCGCGTGCTATCGGTATGGATCGGGTGGGCGTAACTTACGGAGTGCATACTCCCGCTCGGCTAGCCGCTAGCCAGCCGGTGTGGGTCGCTGAAGACGTGCCGTCGCTATTTGACTGGCTGCGTCATGCATAAGGGCGTCCTTAAACGAAGAGTAGGAGCTGACGATGAGTGATGAGCAGCAGCGCGGTGGTGACAGTGAAGAGGCTTCTCAAGGTGAAGATCAGCGTGGTGTTCATGATCGCTGGACCCAGGGGCCGGATGTCTCCACCAAGGCACAAGAGTCTCCGTTGCCAGGTGGGCAGGATGACGATGCGGAAATACTCAGAGAGCGTCAGCGCCTAGCGCAGCTTGAAATGATGGATCGCTGGATTGGTGGCGTCTTGACCGAGCAGCGTAGAACACGCCGTTGGAAGCTGTTTTTTCGGCTGATGCTGCTGGCGCTAGTGCTGGTATCACTCACGGTTACGTTATATCGCGTGTTTTTAGCCGAGCCGTCAGCCGCGGTGCCTGCGCAGCAACATCTTGCATTGGTGGAAGTGCATGGCGTGATCGCCAACGATTCGCCCGCTAATGCTGAGCGTATTATTCAAGGGTTAAACCGGGCTTGGGAGAGTCAAAGCGCGTCGGCAGTGGTGCTGCATATTGATAGCCCTGGTGGAAGCCCAGTGCAGTCGCAGCGTATTTACTCGGAGGTTATGCGGCTGCGTGAGCAGGGAGATAAGCCGATTATTGCCGTGATCGAGGATATCGGTGCCAGCGGGGCGTACTATATTGCCGCTGCGGCGGATGAGATAGTGGCATCTCCCGCCAGCTTGGTGGGCTCCATTGGGGTGATCTATGCCGGTTTTGGCTTTCAAGAAGCTATTGATGAGCTGGGCGTCGAGCGGCGGGTGATGACTGCAGGCGAGAACAAGGCGTTTTTTAGATCCATTCCAGCCCTTGGATGAGGAGGTGGCTCGTTTCTGGCAGAGCGTGCTCACTCAAACTCATGAGCAGTTCATCAATGATGTACAGGCTGGGCGTGGTGATCGTTTGAGTGATAGCCCGGAGATCTTTTCCGGGCTGATCTGGAGCGGTGAGCAGGCGCTTGGCTTGGGGCTGGTCGATGAGTTGGCAAGCCTTGAACAGGTGGCGCGTGCTCAGGTGGGTGAGGCATCATGGGAGAACTATACGCCCCGCCTGGATCCCTTTGAGCGCCTAACGCGGCGTTTTACCCAGGCCGCAGCGGAAGTGCTTGGCTTGCACAGTAGTCATGCGCCTATAAAGTTTCAGGCGCAGTAGCATTAGGCATCGCCAAGCGGGTTCATGCCTGCTTGGCGAAGCATGTCGCACAAGGCAATCAGCGGCAGACCGATCAGCGCATTGGGGTCACGCCCCTCTAAGCGCTCAAACAGAGCAATGCCTAAGCCTTCCATGCGAAAACTGCCGGCGCTATCCAGTGGCTGCTCTATTGCTACGTAGCGCTCAATCTCCCGCTCGCTCAGCGTGCGGAACACCACGTCAAACGGTTCGATATGGACCTGATGGCGCTGGTGGCGCGTGTCTAATAAGGCCAGGCCAGTTAAAAAAGTGACTCGTTGGCCTGAGAAGCGGGCTAAGTGAGCGCAGGCCCGCTCCGTAGTATGGGGTTTGCCGAGAATATCCCCTTCAAACAGAGCAATCTGATCAGAACCAATAATGCAGTGATTGGGGAAACGTTCCACGACGGTATTAGCCTTGCTCAATGCTAGGCGGTGAACGAGTGCCTTTGGTGACTCGTCTGGAAGTGGCGTTTCGTCAATATCGGGCGAGTAGCATTGGTAGGGCAGGTGTAGCCTGTCCAGCAGCGCTTGGCGGAAGCGCGAGCTGGAGGCGAGCACAAGAGGGGCGTTTTGCGTTTGCGGCACTATCGTCTCCTTGTGGCCTGAATGGCGCAATATGTACTGGCAATGAGTGTAGCGAAAGCCCAGCGGCATGCCTATTGACGCTGTTTTCATCGATAAACCGATAAGAATTATGCCATGAGCTTTGACACCAGGAGGGCGAGTGCCTATCATTGCGCGCCTATGTTGACCTCACAACTCCCCAGCCGGGTTGAGCCTTATAAGCTTGCAGCCCGCCGCGAACGACTTGAAGGCTTAGTGGCGCTGAATAAGCTGCCCCGCCTCGCTGAAGAAGCGGGTGACCAAACCGGCGACTGTCACGTCGTGCTTGGGTTTGGTGTAGATGCCCAAGGCCGTCGCGAAATTCGTGGCCATTTGCAAGCGACCCTGGCGCTGCCTTGTCGCCGCTGTATGGTGCCGCTTAGCCAAGACGTTTCCAGTGACTTCCTGCTTGGAATGATTACCGACGAAGCCTTGGCGGCCGAGCTGCCTGCCAGTCATGAGCCGGTGCTGGTGGAAAATGAACAGCTGGACTTGCTGACGGTAGTTGAGGATGAATTAATCCTCAGCCTGCCGCAGGTGGTCTATCACGATGAGACCGAATGCCATGTCTCGGCGGAGCAGCTGGTCAGCAAGACCGAAGGCGCGGCGGATGAATCCGCTTCAGCCAAGAATCCTTTCGCGGTGCTCAATGCTTTGAAAAGCAGTGGCGCTTTGAAAGGCAAAAAGTAAGCATCACTTACCCTATATACCTTGGAGTAAACACCCATGGCAGTTCAACAGAACCGTAAAACTCGTTCCAAGCGCGGCATGCGTCGTAGCCACGATGCGTTGAGCGCACCGACTCTGTCCCAGGACAAAGAAACCGGTACCACTCACCTGCGTCACCACGTTTCTCCGGATGGTTTCTACCGTGGTCGTAAGGTAGTTGAGGTTTAATCCTTAACTCTCTAACGAGTGGCGAAACAGAGTGGGTGCATTGCGCCTAGCGATTGATGTCATGGGGGGTGACCAAGGCCCTCGTGTCATCATAGAAGGCTCTGCAAGGGCAGTGATTGAACGTCCTGACCTAGAGCTCGCTCTGTTTGGCCCGCGTCAGCGTGTTGTCGCTGAGCTTTCGCGCTTGCCGCAGCCCTTGGCTGCGGCAGCGTCACGTTTAGTCGTCTGCGATGCGCCTGATACTGTGTCACAAGATGCTTCTGCTGCCTGGGCGTTACGCTCTGGGGGTAAGACCAGCATGGTGCATATGTTGCGTTATGTGGCACAAGGTTATGCCGCAGCGGGTGTTAGTGCAGGAAACACAGGTGCACTAGTAGCGCTTGCAAGGCGTGAGCTTGGTATGCTGCCAGACTTTTCCAGGCCTGCTATCAGTACGGCGATTCCTGCACGGGGTGGTCGTCGCTGTTATTTGCTGGATTTAGGTGCAAATGTGGATTCGCCCGCATCACGGCTAGTGGATTTTGCCATGATGGGTGCGGCAATGGCGCAATGTATGGATGGTATTAATTGCCCTCGAGTCGCGCTATTGAATGTTGGCGCGGAAGCGACCAAGGGCAGTGCGACGGTGCGAGAGGCTGACCGGCTGCTGCGTGAGCGCGCTACCACATTAAGTTTTGCTTATCAGGGGTATGCCGAAGGTGGTGACATCTTCCAGGGCGATATTGATGTCATGGTCTGCGATGGCTTTGTTGGTAACGTGGTGCTCAAGGCGAGCGAAGGTTTGACCCGTATGCTGGTGGAGCGTGTGCAGATGGCGTTTGAGTCACGCCTATGCGGGCGCTTAGCAAGTTTACTGGCCAAACCTGTGCTGAAGCGGCTAAAGCAGGAGCTTGACCCCGTTCGTTATAATGGCGCAAGCCTACTTGGGTTAAAACGTATTGTGGTGAAAAGCCATGGTGGCGCCCGTGCAGATGGGTTCTACTATGCTATTCAGCGAGCGCTGCAGGAAGTAGAACATGACTTGCCTACTCAGCTTGCCAAACACTGGGCTTAGCTCAGTGGGCAGATGAGTGGGTTACAGCAATGCGTTGCACGACTTTTGCGGGTTATCGGCGGCAGTAGGATGTGCCAACAGCCGTTTTATAACGGGGCCGATAGCCACGCCTATCGCTCAACTGAGCAAATGCCTACAAGAGCAAAGGTGAACGACATGTCTCAACCCCTTGCCCTCATTTTTCCCGGGCAAGGCTCTCAGCAGCTTGGAATGCTGCGAGAGCTAGCCGAGCGCTACAGTGTGGTGGGAACGACATTTGAGGAAGCGTCTGACGCGCTGGGCTACGATTTATGGAAAGTAGTCCAAGAAGGGCCGGAAGAAGCGTTGAATTCCACGGCTTGCACGCAGCCTGCGCTGCTGACATCAAGCGTTGCCATCTGGCGCGTCTGGCAGGAGTTGGAAGGCCCTCGCCCCAGCGTGATGGCGGGCCATAGCCTGGGTGAGTATAGCGCTATGGTCTGTGCGGGTGTGATGGGCTTTGCAGAGGGTGTCCAACTGGTGCGCCTGCGCGGAGAGGCAATGCAAGAAGCAGTACCTGCTGGTGAAGGCGGAATGGCCGCCATTCTTGGGCTTGATGACAGCGCGGTGGAAGCCGCTTGCACAAGCGCTGCCCAGGGTGATGTCGTTTCTGCAGTTAACTATAACTCCCCGGGTCAGGTCGTCATTGCTGGTAGCAAAGCAGCCGTTGAGCGTGCCATTGTTGCTTGCCAAGAAGCGGGCGCTAAGCGTGCACTTGCCCTCCCTGTGTCTGTTCCTTCTCACTGCGCGCTGATGCGACCTGCTGCTGAGCGTCTTGCCGAAGCGATGCAGGCGATTGAGCTACGTGCCCCTCGCTATACTGTTATTCAGAACGTCGATGCCCAGGCACATGCAGATGTTGATACGCTGCGCACTCGTTTAATTGAGCAGCTCTACCAGCCGGTGCGTTGGTCCTCCTGCGTAGAAGCAATGTCTGAGCAAGGTGCTAATGTCTTCATTGAGTGTGGCCCAGGCAAAGTGCTGACAGGTCTTAATAAACGTATTGTGCGCGGTGCCAAGGGGCTAGCGGTGAATGACCCCGATAGCTTGGATGCAGCGCTTGAGCTTGCGCGAGAAACATTAGCAGGTAGTGCGTGATAAACGGCTATTTTCAGCTACCCTTGCATAGTTCAGTGGAAGGAAACGTGTTATGACGCAAGAAAAACGAGTTGCCTTGGTGACCGGTGCGAGCCGCGGCATTGGTCGCGCTATCGCCCATGAACTGGGCCGCCAAGGGCGTATTGTCATCGGCACAGCGACCAGCAAATCTGGCGCAGAAAAAATCGATGCCGACCTGAAAGCTAACGGGGTTGAAGGCGCTGGTATGTGCCTGAACGTGACGGACCAAGCGAGCATTGATGAGGTCCTGAAAACCATTGGCGAGCGTTTTGGCGCCCCGACTATTTTGGTTAACAATGCGGGTATCACTCGTGATAACCTCCTGATGCGGATGAAAGAGGAGGAGTGGGATTCCGTCATGGATACCAACCTCAAATCTGTATATCGCGTCAGCAAAGCGTGTCTTCGTGGCATGACCAAGGCGCGTTTCGGGCGGATTGTATCGATCAGCTCTGTAGTGGCAACCATGGGCAACCTGGGCCAAACTAACTACGCTGCTGCTAAGGCAGGTATGGAAGGCTTTAGCCGGGCGTTGGCGCGAGAGGTTGCTTCCCGTGCCATTACCGTAAACGCCGTTGCGCCTGGTTTTATCGCCACCGACATGACCGAAGCGCTGCCTGAAGCCCAGCATGAAATGCTGCTAAGGCAGATTCCGCTGGCACGCTTAGGTGGGCCGGAAGAGATCGCCGCAGCGGTTGGCTTTTTAACCAGCGATGCCGCAGGCTATATCACTGGTGAAACGCTGCACGTGAACGGCGGTATGAATATGCGTTGATGGCCTTAGGCTTGGCGGTTGCGTCAACTTAAGGGCGTCTATAAACTACCCCGCAGCTTTTGGCTTGCGGTTTCCAAATAGCTGGTTATCTCTAACAGCTAATGTGAACGACTGGAGTACGTTGATGAGTACTATTGAAGAGCGCGTTAAGAAAGTTGTGGCAGAGCGCCTGAACGTTAAAGAAGAAGACATCCAGAATAGCTCTTCTTTCACTGAAGACTTGGGTGCCGACTCTCTGGACACCGTTGAACTGGTGATGGCTTTGGAAGAGGAGTTCGATACTGAAATTCCTGACGAAGAAGCTGAAAAAATCACCACGGTTCAAGAAGCCATCGACTACGTAAACGCCCACCAGTAAGGGCGCGGTCGATGCTGTGAACCAGGGTGGGGTGCTCACCCATCCGTCTTAAAAAAGCCGTCCTGATATGGGGCGGCTTTTTTGCTTTACGCTCACAATGAATATAACGTTCAATCTCCGTTATACTAGTCACCAAACTTCTGCAGCAAATGACCCAGATGGGTCGTGTCACCATGGATGCCTGGAGGAAACTGATGGCGCGAAGAAGGGTAGTGGTAACTGGGTTAGGCCTGGTGACCCCAGTGGGCAATAGTGTCAATGAGTCGTGGGCGAACATTGTCGCCGGTAAAAGCGGCATAGCGCCTATTGAGCACTTTGATACCAGTGGCTTCAATACGCGGTTTGGCGGTTCGGTAAAGAATTTTGATATCAGCCCTTACCTGAACCCCAAAGACGCTCGCAAAATGGATCTGTTCATTCAGTACGGTATGGCTGCCGGTACTCAGGCGATACAGGATTCAGGGATAGAGTGCACAGAGGAGAATGCTGAGCGAATCGGCGTAGCGATTGGCTCTGGAATTGGCGGGCTGCCAATGATTGAGCATAACCATAATGCGCTCAATAAAGGCGGTGCACGTCGGGTATCACCGTTTTTTGTGCCTGGTTCTATTATCAATATGATTTCCGGCAACATGGCGATCCAGCACGGCTTTAAAGGGCCGAATATTGCGATTACCACGGCTTGCACCACCGGTACCCATAATATTGGCTACAGCGCGCGCACCATCGCCTACGGCGATGCGGATGTCATGATTTGTGGCGGCGCAGAAATGGCCACCACACCATTAGGTTTGGGTGGCTTCTCTGCCGCGCGCGCGCTCTCAACGCGCA
The DNA here is from genome assembly GCF_001596805.1 of Halomonas sp. KX33721. Taxonomy (NCBI): domain Bacteria; kingdom Pseudomonadati; phylum Pseudomonadota; class Gammaproteobacteria; order Oceanospirillales; family Halomonadaceae; genus Halomonas; species Halomonas sp. KX33721. The sequence goes on from NZ_LVIA01000012.1 coordinate 99,758, forward strand.
ACGAAGACCCGCAAGCAGCGAGCCGTCCTTGGGATGCCGACCGCGATGGCTTTGTGTTGTCTGATGGTGCAGGGGTGCTAGTGCTAGAAGAGTACGAGCATGCGAAAGCCCGTGGCGCCACTATCTACGCGGAGCTGGCTGGCTTTGGTATGAGTGATGACGCCTACCATATGACCGCTCCGCCCGAGGATGGTCGCGGTGCCGCACTCTCCATGCGCAATGCGATTAAAGATGCCGCTATTGATCCGGCAGACGTGCAGTATATCAACGCCCATGGCACATCAACTGCTGCCGGCGATTTGGCTGAAAGTCGCGCTATTGAAAAAGTGTTGGGCAGTGCGGCCCAGCAGGTGGCCGTTAGCTCAACCAAGTCGATGATTGGCCACCTATTGGGTGCCGCCGGTGCAGTAGAGGCGGTATTCAGCATTCTAGCAATCCGTGACCAGGTCGCCCCGCCCACCATCAACCTGGATAACCCCCAGGAGGGCTGCAACCTCGACTACGTACCCCATACCGCGCGGGATATGCGTATTGATATCGCGCTCTCCAACTCGTTCGGGTTTGGTGGCACTAACGGCTCCCTGCTGTTCAAAAAGGTATAACTCTTTATGCCCATGCCCCAGGTGCCATTTGATGACCGCGGGCTAGCGTATGGCGACGGTGTATTTGAAACAGTGCTGCTGCGCGATGGGGTGCCCGTACTTTGGGATTATCACCTCGCGCGCTTGGAAGAGGGCTGTCGGCGCTTGAATATCCCGTTGCCTACCTCTCAACAGCTGGCGCAGGTGTGGCAGTCGCCCCCTGCGGCAGCGCTGGAAGTACTTAAACTAATATTGACACGCGGAAGCGGTGGCCGAGGCTACGCGCTGCCTGATCCTCCTGAGCCCAGGCTGATCTTTCGGCGAACGCCTTTTGTTACCAACGGGCAGCGGTGGCAACACGGTGTCTGCGTACGTTTGTGCCATCTTCGTTTAGGGCATCAACCGCTGCTTGCGGGCATCAAACACCTTAACCGTTTGGAGAATGTGCTAGCTCGCCAGGAGTGGCAAGAGAGCCATATTGCCGAAGGCCTGTTAGCGGACCAATCAGGCGAAATGGTGGAAGCAACCAGTATGAACCTCTTCTGGTCAACGGAAGGGCGTCTTTTGACCCCTCGGGTAAACCGCTGCGGCGTGGCAGGTACTCTGCGCGCTGCGCTATTGGCTAACGGCGTTATTGAAGAAGAGGGGCTGACAGTCTCGGAACTACCACAGGTTGAGCGCCTTTGGGTGGGTAATTCGGTACAGGGCGTGTGGCCTGTGTGTGAATTGCTTGATACGCAGGGCGGCTTGATCGCGACTTGGCCTGTGTTAGCAGGGCCAGACCCACTGCAGGGTGAGGCTCACCGCCTGCTGGGCTATCCCAGTGTGTTTCCCGCATCAGAATCCAAATAAATAGATTGAGGTGTCAACGTGAAACGGTTACTTACCGTCTTGGGAGTATTGGTTGTGCTGGCCGTTGCCGCTGCGCTCGGCGGTTATGCTTATTGGCAGCAGCGTCTAGCGGCGCCAATTGCGGTAGAGGAACCCACCCTATATCAAGTGCCTGCCGGAGCTGGTTTTAATCAAGTCATTCGCGATTTAGAGGCGCAAGGAGTGCTTGAGGATGCCTGGGCATTTAAGCTACTGGCGCGGATAGACCCAGAGCAGATGCCAAGTCTACGGGTTGGCGAGTACCGCCTCACACCGGGGATGAGTGGGCGAGAGGTGATGGCCCTGTTGGGCAGTAATAACGTGGTGACTTATTCGCTGACCGTGCCTGAAGGATGGACCTTTCGCCAAATGCGTGCGCTGCTAAATAGTGCGCCGAAGCTTGAACACCGTACGGCAGACATGAGTGACGAAGAAGTCATGACGCTGCTGGACCGTGAGGGCACCTTTCCTGAAGGTTGGTTCTTCCCCGATACCTACCGCTATCATCTGGGCATGAGCGATGTCGATATTTTGAGCCAAGCGTTAAATCGGATGGAGCGCATTTTGGAGCAAGTGTGGGCGGAACGGGATGACGATTTAACCATTGAAACGCCCTATGAAGCGCTAATTATGGCATCGCTGATTGAGCGGGAAACCGGGGCGCCTGAAGAGCGCAGAGAGATTGCTGGAGTATTTAAGCGCCGGATGGAGCGTGGCATGCGTCTGCAAACAGACCCCACGGTAATATACGGCATGGGCGAGCGCTATGATGGCCGCATCACACGGGCAGACCTACGTGAAGCCACCCCTTACAATACTTATGTGATTGACGGCATGCCGCCGACGCCGATTGCCATGCCAGGGCGAGCCTCATTGGAGGCGGCGGTGAAGCCGCTACCCGGCGAAACGCTCTATTTTGTGTCCCGAGGTGACGGCACGCATCACTTCTCGCGCACATTACGCGAGCATAACAATGCCGTGAATCGCTATATTCGAAACCGTTAAATAGCTAAACACTGAACATGTCGATGGCGTATCTATTGAGTAAGGGGCAGCAATGAGCAAGCGCGGACGCTTCATCACCCTAGAAGGCGGTGAGGGAGTCGGTAAGTCTACCAATATGGCGTTTGTCGAAGCATGGCTAACGGCCCAGGGAATGGAAGTGGTGCGAACCCGTGAGCCGGGCGGCACCCCCCGCGCAGAAGCAATTCGTGAGCTGCTGCTTGACCCTGCCCCCCAAGAGCCGCTGAGCGTTGATGCCGAGCTGTTACTGGTCTTTGCGGCCCGTGCACAGCATCTAGCGGAAAAAATCCTGCCAGCGTTGGCACGAGGTGCCTGGGTAGTATGTGACCGTTTTACCGATGCCACCTTTGCCTATCAAGGCGGCGGGCGCGGGATCAACCCCGCACGCATTGCGCAGTTAGAGCAATTTGTACAGCAAGGCCTTGCCCCTGATCTCACTCTGCTGCTGGATATGTCGCCCGAAGCTGCCAAAGAGCGGTTAGAGGGCCGCCTACGCGACTTAAATACCCAGCGTGACCGGTTTGAGCAAGAGCAGGCGGATTTCTTTATGGCGGTACGCCGAGCTTATTTGGATCGCGCGGCCGCTTCGCCTGAGCGCTTTGCGGTGATTGATGCAGCTCAGCCGCTAGAGATGGTTCAAGCGGCGCTAAGCCACGTATTGGAAGAACGGGTTGCCCAATGGCAATAACTGGCGTATTGCCCTGGCATCAGGCCACTTGGCAGCAGCTGGTGCGCCTTGCCAACAGCGGGCGCATGCCCCATGCCTTGCTGATTAGCGGTGCCCACGGGGTTGGCAAGCAGCAGTTGGCAGAAGCGTTGATCGCTAGAACGCTATGTGCCCAGCCCGGCGAGCAGGCTTGCGGGCAGTGTCACAGCTGCGCCATGTTGGCCTCTGGCTATCACCCTGATCTACTGCGGGTGTCTCCAGAAGAGGGCAAGCGCCAAATCCGCATTGACCCCGTTCGCGAAGTGAATCGGTTTGTCTCGCAAACGGCGCAGCAGGGTGGCTACCGAGTGATTGTGATCTCACCTGCTGAAGCCATGAATATTGCCGCCGCCAACGCGCTGTTGAAAAGCCTGGAAGAACCCGGCGATAAAACGTTGTTTATCCTACTTTCAGATGTGCCCTCCCGCACGCTGCCAACGATTCGTTCGCGCTGCCAGCAGTGGCCCCTAGCAAGCGTGCCCTTTGATGACTGTAAAGGGTGGCTGACCCAGCAGCTGGGTGGCGATGAAGCTCACTTCTGGTGGCAAGTGTCAGGCGGCCTTCCCCTGTTAGCGGTTGAGCTGGCCGCTCCCGATGAACGGGCGCTGCGCCACCAGATTCACGACTGTTTCGAACAGTTAGTGCGCGGGGCAGAGCCTGTTTCAGAGGCGGCGAGGCTGGATCGCCAAGCGATTGATGCGATCTTATGGTACGGTATTGCTTGGCTTGAAGACTTGATTCGTCTGGGGCTATCGGGCGAGCAGAGCGTGCTACACAACCCTGATTTAACGCCGCTTTATCGCCAGGCGGTGAAAAATGGCCGCGTACAGGACTGGTTCCGGCTATTAGATTACGCCAGAGAGCAGCGCCGCTTGCTGGCCGTTGGAGCAAACCCGAATCCACAGCTGGTGCTTGAAGCTTGGCTGGTGCGCTGGTCTGCGCTGCTGCGCTCCTGACAATCTAATGCAATGAGGTCGTGATGGCTGCTCAAAAAGCACTCTCTTTAACGATACCCGACGTGCCCACGCTGCTATCTGCCTACATGCCGTTTTTGGATCGAGGCGGTATTTTTGTGCCTACCAAAACGTTGTATAGCCTCGGGCAACCCGTTGTACTGCTGCTAACGCTGCCAGGGGTGAGCGAGCGACTCTCCGTCACCGGTCAGGTGATTTGGATCTCACCAGAAGGTGTTAGTGGCCGAAGACTGTCAGGCATTGGCGTGCACTTTAGTCAGCAAGATTACTCTGTGCGTGACCGTATCGAGACCCTGTTAGCCGGGCAGCTTGATAAAGCGCCTCCCTCGTTTACGCTCTAAGCTAGCCACCTCCTATTTACTTCCAAAGAGCACTGCATGTTTGTCGATTCTCACTGTCATCTAGACCGTTTATCGGAGCATACACATGGCGGCGATGTGGCCGCCACGTTGGATGCTGCCCGTGCTGCCAACGTTAGCCAGTTTTTAGCCATCTCTACGACGTTAGAAGAGCTGCCGGGCTTGGCCGCCATTGCCAGAGCACATCACGATGTGGCTATTTCTGCGGGCCTTCACCCGCTCCACCAAGCGCCAAATGAGCCGACGGTGGACGATATCGTAGAGGCTGCTGAACAGTATGGAGCGGTAGCGATTGGTGAGACAGGGCTGGATTATCACTACCAGGAGAGCGTGCCTGTCAGCGTTCAGCATGAGCGATTCAAGCGGCATCTCATCGCTGCGAATGAGCTAGAGTTGCCGGTCATCATTCATACCCGCGAGGCCAAAGAGGATACGCTGGCGCTGCTGCGTGAATACAGCAATCCTCAGGTGGGTGGCGTCATCCACTGCTTTACTGAAGACCTGGACATGGCGCGGGAGGCGGTTCGGCTTGGATTCTATATTTCTCTTTCCGGCATTATTACGTTTCGTAATGCGGCATCGCTCAGAACACTGGCACGTCAGCTTCCGCTGGATCGGCTGTTAATTGAAACCGACAGCCCTTATTTGGCCCCTGTCCCTTATCGCGGTAAGCCCAATGAGCCTGCCTGGGTCGTTGAAGTCGCGGAGTGTATTGCGCGTGAACGAGGCATCAGCGTGGATGAAGTTGCCATGCAAACGACCGTTAATTTTTACCATCTGTTCCGCGCTGCGGCACCAGACGCGCCTGCCCATGTCAAAGAGGCCTTGGCACAGTCTGGGCTTGTGGTGTAACACGCGGTGACAACCACTGGAGGTCGGTGATGAGTATTGATCGACTATTGCAGCAGTCAGAAGGCTCAGCATCTATTCCCCCTGTTGATACCTGGCAGCCCGCGCTATCAGGAGAAATGGATATCCTGATTCAGGAGGATGGCTCCTGGCTGCATGAAGGGCAGCCGTTTGCTCGTCCTGCGATTGCCAAGCTGCTCTCCAGCCTGCTGCGTCTGGATGCCGATGGATACTGCCTGGTCACTCCCGTGGAGCGCTGGCGCATTGCCGTAGTGGACCGCCCCTTTGTCGTGGTCGAAGCGGATTTCCACGATGATGCCTGGTGGCTAAAGACTCAATTTGACGATGTAGTACGTCTGGATGCCGAGCACCCCATGAGGTTGACTGCTTCTCCCAGCGGCGAGATGGCGCCCGAATGTGCTATCCGGTTCGGTTTAGCGGCTCGACTGCACCGCAACGTGTTCTATCGCTTGGTAGAGCAGGCGCGCGTGCAAGAAAATTCGTCAGGCCAGAGCGAGTGTCAGCTCTATAGTGCGGGAAGCTGGCACCTGCTTGGCCAGTGGAGCGATAGCGTGCCAAGTGAGGCGCCGTGAAGTTAACCGCCGAGCAGCAAGCTGTTGTTCACCATAGGGAAGGGCATGCGCGTGTAGCCGCCGTGGCGGGCGCAGGTAAAACCACGACCATGGCTGCCCGAGTGCTCCACCTGTTAGGCAGTGGCGTTTCTCCCAAGCGAATGCTGGTGCTGATGTTTAACCGCTCAGCGAAAGATGACTTCCAGCGTCGCCTAGCCAGCATGGCCTCAGCAGGCCAGCCGTTGCCCGACGTTCGTACTTTTCACTCCCTAGGCCACCGGCTGACCCAAAGCCTGTGCCGCTGGGGAGCGCTCGCCCCCAGGCGGCTACTCTCTGCTGAATGGCAAATGGAGCGCTTGCTTCGTCAAGCTAGCCTGAATGTGCTTGCCGGCCAGGTAGATCGTCGCGACGCTGCGCTGGAAGGTGATCGGCTAGAGGCGTTGGCACATTTTTGTGGCCTAGTGAAGGCCGAAATGCTGCCTGCGGCGACGCTTTATGAGCGCCTTAATTACGAGCCGGATACCGACTATTTCCCTACGGCCTTCGAAGAAGCCGAGCGACTACTGCACGCTGAAGGCGTCATGACCTATGCGGACCTGCTCTACCGCCCACTGCAGGCCCTGGAAGCGGACGCCACGCTCCGCAAGCGGGTCGAAGGTTTCTTGGATCATGTGATTGTTGATGAGTACCAGGATATCAATACGGTTCAGCAGCGGCTGCTGGCCGTGCTTGCTGGGCCGAGTGCGAATGTGATGGCTGTGGGCGATGCTAACCAGTGTATTTATGAGTGGCGCGGTGCTCGTCCAGACACGATGCTGGAGAACTTTACCGCCACCTTCGGCAAAGCCACCGACTATCCGCTCTCCATGACCTTTCGCCACGGGCATGCCTTGGCGCTGACGGCTAACCACGCCATCATGGCCAATCAGCGTCGGCCCGATCAGCTCTGCTTGGCCGAAGCAGGTAATCCCGATACTCGCATAACCGTAGGTCAAGGAAGCCGACTGTTACTGGATGCCTTGATGGACTGGCAGGCCCAGGGGAGGGCGCTCAGTGATGCTAGCCTGCTAGTGCGAAGCTGGGCGCTCTCGGTGCCTTTCCAGCTTGCCTTGCTGCAGGCGGGTATCCCCTTTCGTCTGCTGCGAGAAGATCGCTTCGTGTTCCGCTTGCCCCTGGTGCAGGCGTTGGCAGGTTATCTGAAACTCTCCAGGCGTCCAGAACTGCTTCACGACCCAGAGCAGTTGCTGCTGCTGTTATCTCAGCCAACCCCCTTTGTCGCCCGTGAACGCCTGCAGCGTCTGGCTTACCAGTTAGCGACAACCCAGCAGTGGCCGGAGCGGCACGAGCCCGTTCTGGCAGCGCTAAAACCGTTACAGCGGCGCACGCTAAAAAAACGCTGGGAGCTACTGTGTGAGCTGCCCAAACTTAACGTATGGCCCCCGGCCAAATTGCTCGGCCATGTGGTAGAGGCGATTGACGCTGAAAAAACGCTGAAACGTGCCGCCGCTAGACGCGATAAAGGAGAGGAGGACGTGCGTTTGCTCGACGTGCTGATTGAGCAGGCTGAGAGCGTACAAGATCCAGATGCCTTCATTGAGCTACTTGAGCGTCCGGTGGAGAATCAGGCTGGCGGCGTGCTGGTCAGTACCGTGCACGGTGCCAAGGGTCTCGAGTGGCCGCTAGTGGCCGTTGCAGGCGTTAATGAAGAAGACTTTCCCCACTATAGCCGCGATAACCCGCTGAATGATGAGCGCTTAGAGGAGGAGCGGCGGCTGTTTTATGTGGCCATCACGCGTGCCAAGGAGCAGTTGCTGGTTCTTCACGACGGAGGTGCACATCGGCCAAGCCGTTTTATTGCCGAAAGTGCCTGGCAGGATGGTATGCGTGTCGCCGCTTGTTTAGCCAATCAGCAGGCGCCAGATACGCCGTTAGAAGTGCAATCCCCTAGCTTAGTGGCCCGTTACTTGGAAAGAGTAGGGCGCGCCGACATTGCCTTAGCCGCACCACAGGTGAAGGAGTCTTCAGCTGGTTACCAAGCGGGTAGCCACTACTACCCCGGTCAGCGCTTGCTGCACGCAGTGTTTGGAGAAGGCGAAGTGGCGGCAGTAGAGGGTAATCCGTCCGACCCGGTGATTGATGTGCGGTTTGTGCAAGCCGGGCGACGTCGTCTCATCGCCCGCCGTGCACCTATTGAGGTGATGGAGCCTCCGGTGCAGCCAGCGTAGCTAGCCGCACCGTCGCTATCCCTGTTAGTTACCTATTTGGTCTGTTACATATTTGGATAGTTCGGGCCGCCACCGCCTTCAGGGGCTACCCAGGTAATATTCTGGGCGGGGTCTTTGATATCGCAGGTTTTGCAGTGCACGCAGTTCTGGAAGTTAATCTGGAAGCGTGGCTTGCCCTGATCATCCTCAACCACCTCATACACCCCTGCCGGGCAGTAGCGCTGAGCGGGTTCAGCATACTTGGGCAGGTTGTCACGAATCGGCAGCTCTGGGTCTGCAAGCCGCAGGTGGCAAGGCTGATCCTCTTCATGGTTCGTATTAGATAAAAACACCGAGGTGGATTTATCGAACGATAGCTTGCCGTCCGGTTTCGGGTAGTTGATTTTCTCGAACTCAGCGGCAGGCTTTAGCGCGCCGTGGTCGGTCGTGGTGTCATGAACGTTGGGGAGCTTATTGCCCAGCAACTGGTTCACAAAGTTATAGGCGCCACCGCCAACCGTGCCATATTTGTGAATGGCAGGGCCGAAGCTCGCGCTCTCTTTTAGCTCCTGATAGGCCCAGCTGGCTTCCCACTTGCTGGTAAAGTTGGCAAGCTCTTGCCCGCCTTCATCGCCGCCTTTGATCGCTTCAAATACACTTTCTGCCGCCACCATGCCAGACTTCATCGCCGTATGCAGGCCTTTAATCTTGGCAAAGTTCAGGGTGCCCGCATCACAACCAATCAACAGGCCGCCGGGGAAGGTCATTTTCGGCAGGCAGTTGAACCCTCCTTTGGCAATGGCCCGTGCGCCGTAAGCTACCCGTTTGCCGCCTTCCAGGTACTGGCTGAGCACCGGGTGGTGTTTCATGCGCTGAAATTCATCGAACGGGGAAAGCCACGGGTTCTGGTAACCGAGGTCCATAATCAGGCCCACTACCACCTGCTGGTTTTCCGCGTGGTAGAGGAACCAACCGCCGTGGGTGTTGCTGTCTAGTGGCCAGCCGGAGCCGTGAACTACCAAGCCGGGTTCGTGCTTCTCGGCGGGCACATCCCACAGTTCTTTCAAGCCGATGCCGTAATGCTGCGGGTCGCGTCCAGCATTCAGTGAGAAGTCATTGATCAGTCGCTTGCCTAGGTGGCCCCGTGCGCCCTCTGCAAACAGCGTGTACTTAGCGCGCAGCTCCATGCCGGGCATATAGCCATCCTTGGGGGTGCCATCGGCACCTACGCCCATATCGCCAATCAGGATGCCGCGCACCACATTATCTTCAATGATGACTTCCTGAGCAGCAAAACCAGGAAATATTTCAGCGCCCAGCGATTCCGCCTGCTCGGCCAGCCAGCGGCACAGGTTGCCTGCGCTAATCACGTAGCGAGTTAAATCGCCGCCGGTGTTATGCATGCTTTTCGGCACCAGCGCATTAGGAATTTTTTGCGCTTTTTCGGCGTCTTTTAATAGATACACATCATCGCGAACGGCTGGTGTATTAAGGGGAGCATCGCGCTCCTCCCAGTCGGGGAAAAGCTCAGCCAATGCGCGCGGCTCGAATACTGCGCCGGAAAGAATGTGGGCGCCTACCTCAGAGCCTTTTTCGACGACACAGACGGTGAGTTCTTGCTCGGCCTCGTTGGCTTGCTGCATTAAGCGGCAGGCGGCGGCAAGCCCTGATGGGCCTGCGCCGACGATGACAACGTCAAAGTCCATTACATCGCGTTCAACGTTTTCCACCCGGTTTCTCCTTATTCTCATAAGCGCCATCTGTATCTAGCTAGCGAATGGGCACTAGCTTATGAAAAGATGGCCTTAATTTAAAACGGTCGTTTGCTTCTGGTTGTCTCCCATGATAGGCATAATACCCGTGTCAGGTCACCCCTACGATGGCAAAAGCACACTTTATAAGTGTCGGTACGAATAGCGATACCGGCGGGCTACGACCAAGGCCGCACGAAGAGAAAGTTGTTGCTGGTGGGTAGGCTGTGGCAAATTGATAGGGTTTTTCATTTGCTAGCCTATCAAACGCTTGCATGAATTTTGAGCGCAGCCACTAGGTGGCGGCGCCTAGTCAGGTTAACGGCTTCTATCACGAGCCAAGCGAGGAACCTATGAAAGTACTCGTCGCGGTGAAACGCGTCATCGACTACAACGTCAAAATCCGCGTCAAAGCGGACCACTCTGATGTAGACCTTACCAACGTCAAAATGGCCATGAACCCCTTCTGCGAAATTGCCGTGGAAGAGGCGGTGCGCCTGAAAGAGAAGGGCGTGGCCACCGAGGTCGTGGCCGTGACCGTGGGCCCCAAGGCCGCCCAAGAGCAGCTGCGCACCGCGCTGGCGCTGGGGGCTGACCGCGCCATCCACATTGAAACCGACGAACGCGCCGAATCGCTGGCGGTGGCCAAACTGCTGGCCAAAGTGGTAGACGAAGAGCAGCCCGGCCTCGTCATCCTCGGCAAGCAGGCCATCGACACCGACAACAACCAGACCGGCCAGATGCTCGCTGCGCTGACCAATCTGCCGCAAGGCACCTTCGCCTCAGAAGTCGCGGTAGATGGTGACAAGGTCAACGTGACCCGTGAAATCGACGGCGGCCTGCAAACCGTCGCGCTGACACTCCCGGCCATCGTCACCACTGACCTGCGCCTCAACGAGCCGCGCTACGCCAAGCTGCCGGACATCATGAAGGCCAAGAAAAAGCCGCTGGATGTCAAAACCCCCGCTGACTACGGCGTGGAAGTGGCTTCCAAGGTCACGCTGCTCAAAGTGGAATCCCCCGCCGAGCGCAAAGGCGGTATCAAAGTCGCCTCGGTGGATGAGCTGATCGACAAACTGAAAAACGAAGCCAAAGTGATCTAAGGTCGGCGTGACGTTGATCGACATGCTTTGAAAGGAGTGAATTCTATGAGCATTCTGGTACTTGCCGACCTGCATGAAGGTCAGTTGGCCAGCGCCACCGCCCACGTCGTGGCAGCGGCCCAAGCCATTGGTGGCGATATCGATGTGCTGGTCGCTGGTGAAGGCGTCCAGGCCGCCGCTGACGCGGCAGCCAAACTCGATGGCGTGCGTAAAGTACGCGTGGCAGATAACGCCGTCTACGCCCATCAGCTGGCCGAGCCCATGGGTGCGCTGCTGGTAGAGCTGGCAGGTGATTACACCCACGTACTGGCCAGCGCCTCCACCACCGGTAAAAACGTCCTGCCACGCTTGGCGGCCCTGAAAGATGTCAGCCAGCTGTCGGATGTGATTGGCGTCGAAAGCGCCGATACTTTCCTGCGCCCGATTTATGCCGGTAACGCCATCGCCACGGTCAAAAGTGACGACGCGCTGAAAGTCATTACCGTGCGCACCACCGCGTTCGATGCGGTGGGCCAGGGCGGCAGCGCAGCCGTGGAAGCGGTAGCGTTCGCAGCTGACAACAGCCAATCCAGCTTTGTCAAAGAAGAGCTGGCCCAGAGCGACCGCCCGGAACTCGGCGGTGCCAAGGTCGTCATCTCCGGTGGCCGTGGCATGGGTAACGGCGAGAACTTCAAGCTGCTGGACGGCATTGCCGACAAGCTGGGCGCGGCCATTGGCGCTTCGCGTGCGGCGGTCGATGCGGGCTTTGTTCCTAACGACATGCAGGTGGGCCAGACCGGTAAGATCGTCGCGCCTGAGCTTTATATTGCGGTGGGTATTTCAGGTGCGATTCAGCACTTGGCGGGCATGAAAGACTCCAAGGTGATCGTCGCCATCAACAAAGACGACGAAGCTCCGATCTTTCAGGTCGCCGACTATGGCCTAGTGGGGGATCTGTTCGAGATTCTGCCAGAGCTGGAAAGCAAGCTGTAAGTCATTGAACTTGCTGCCTGTCAAAAGCCGACTTCGCCAGAAGTCGGCTTTTTTATTGTGGGCGGGTTCGATAAACTGACAATAGTTGACTAAGGTGCTGGGACAAAGATTTGCCGCCGATGGTAAAAAAAATTGCCGGGGCGGTGGTTGAAAAGGGTGGAGTAAGACCACACCTAATGTAGTGAACGCAACAGAAGCCACTCAAGGAGAAGATAGCATGGCACATACCCTTCCTGAACTGCCGTACGCTTACGATGCTCTCGAGCCGAACATCGACGCGATGACGATGGAAATTCACCACTCTCGCCACCACAACACCTACGTCACCAACCTGAACGGTGCGCTGGAAGGTACTGGTCTAGAAGATGTTCCGGTGGAAGAGCTGGTGGCGAACTTGGATCGCGTACCCGAAGAGAAGCGCCAAGCTGTTATCAACAACGGTGGCGGCCACGCTAATCACTCCATGTTTTGGCAAATGATGTCACCCAACGGTGGCGGACAGCCGCATGGCGACGTGGCTAAAGCCATCGACGCAGAGCTGGGCGGTTTTGATGCGTTCAAAGACGCCTTCAAAAAAGCCGCGCTGGGCCGTTTCGGCAGCGGCTGGGCGTGGTTGTCCGTCACGCCTGAGAAAAAGCTGGTCGTCGAAAATACCCTCAACCAAGATAGCCCGTTGATGCACGGCAACACGCCCGTACTCGGTCTGGATGTTTGGGAGCACGCTTACTACCTGAAGTTCCAGAACAAGCGTCCAGACTACGTGGATGCTTTCTTCAACGTGGTGAACTGGGAAGATGTCGAGCGCCGTTACCAAGCCGCCATCGCCTAATACTCACGCCCTGTGAGGGCGGTGTCAGCTACTGACACCGCTGGAAAACCGCTCCCTATCAGGGAGCGGTTTTTTTTTGTGGTGCGCCAGGCATGGCGCGCAGCGCCAATTAGGCGCTATCCGGTCCGCCGTGGTGGTTGGCCGGATGACTTGGGGGTGAAAGTCCCCTACGGACCCTGATAGCGGGAACCGTTAGCTGAACAGCAAGGGTGTTCGTCGTGAGGCGGAATCTGAAGGAAGCTGTAGGCAAACTCCTGGCCCGACGAACAGGAACCGCATATGAGGCAGCCACATCTGGGCGAGAGGGCCATGAAACTCGAAGCCCAATAGCTATCCAGAAGATGTGGAAGTAGATGCGGCGGGTAGATGGGAGGAAGGTCGCGCGTCTTACCCTGGGAGGCCTGTTCGCCTGCCACTGGCTACCGACACC